>JAHEML010000044.1:9396-11079 GCA_024643705.1 Caldilineaceae bacterium
AGCCAGTCGATCAGTTCGCTCACATGCTGCTCGATCTGGCGGCTGGTATCGGCCACCACCCGCCGCTCGAATTCGCCCCGCAGCCGTTCGGCGTTGACCAGCTCCAGAATACGGGTGACCCGCAAATTTTCATCAAAGAAGCGATCCCCCCGTTCGGCCATCTCGTACAGAACGTTGTCAACCCGGTCGCTCTGGTATTGGAAATCCCTGCGCATGTCCGCTTGATAGGCTGCCAATTGCTCGTCGATGGTGTCCAGGGTTGTAAAGTCGCCTTTGAGCAAGCTCTGGCGATCTTCGATCACCCGGCGGTGGCTCTCGACCAAATTGAGCGCAATCCCCAGGGGGTTCTCCAGTTTCAGGCGGACTCGCTCCTGCTTGTCCAGCCGGGCCAGAATGTACTCTTCCAGTGCGCCAAATTGGCTACGCCCCCACTTTTCCTGGGCGGCCAGGGGCGTGCCGCTGGTGCGCTCCTGCTGCTTGGATTCCAGTGCCAGGCGTGCGCTCACCGGAAAGATGCGGGGTTCGCTGCCCACGAGCTGACGGGCATTTTCGGCCACAAAGGCCAGCACCTGCCCCCGTTCTTCCTCGCTCTGGAGCATCTCCATCTTGTTGACAACGATGACAATCTTTTTACCCCAGCGCCGAATACGCTCCAGAAATGCCCGCTCGCTCTCGCTGAATGGGCGATCCGCGCTGGTGACAAAGAGCACCAGATCGCTACGGGGCACGAAATGTTCGGTGATCTGTTCGTGGTTGCGGATCACTGCGTTGGTTCCCGGTGTGTCCACCAGATTCACCTCGCGCAGCCATTCCACGGGCAGGTGAACCACGGCAATTTCGTCGTGGGTGACACTCCGACTCACTTCTTCGCCGTAGCGCACCAGGAAGAGTTGGTTGGTGGTAGGGACAACGCCTTCGGTCAGATAGCGATCACCCATGAGCGCATTGATCAACGCACTTTTGCCCGCGTTAAATTCGCCCACCACCACCAGCAGAAACATTTCATCCAGTTGATTCAAACTAACTTTGAGGAGGGAAAGGTCGTCGTCCGAAGCATCCAAGCGGGTAAGGGCAACCTGGAGAGATTCGAGAACGGAGCGCTCCTGACGCAGGATTTTGTCTTCTTGGGCAGAAAGTAAACGTCGCAATCGACTTCCTCGTATGGAGATTGGTTGTCACATGGTTGTCGGTCTGGAATTGTAGCACAGGGCAACAATTCCGGCGAAGCATTTGACAAGAGCGAAAACTTCGTGTAACATAAACACTATCAAATGTCTAGCCTGGTCATCTTGTTTTCTCCACTACGTAACCAGGGTGACAAAGTTTCCCATCCCAAAGGAGACCGCCCGTGAGTATCCCATTTATTCCCAGCGCCACAGTGGAAGTCCCCGAAATCGACTTCAAGACCGAGGTTTTGTTGTCCGCAGAGAGAACCGCCCTGATTGTTGTGGACATGCAGAACGACTTTGTGAAAGAAGGTGGCAGTCTGGTGGTTCCAGACGCCGAAGCGACCATCCCTACTATCCAATACCTTTTGGGCAATGCTCGCGCAGCGGGCATACCTGTGGCCTATACCCAAGACACCCACTTTGAAAACGATCCAGAGTGGGCCATTTGGCCGGAACATTGCCGCCACGCCACCTGGGGCTGGCAGATTGTAGACGAATTGGCCCCACAGCCCGA
>JAHEML010000681.1 GCA_024643705.1 Caldilineaceae bacterium
AGAGTCTTGGCTCTCCACCATGATCGATGGTGGGGTTTTGTGGTTTTTCGCCATTGAAAAACTCCTTGTGAAATGGTATTCGAATGATGTGCCAAAAACGACTCAAACTGGCCTGAACACAGTCTAGATCAGTTTGGTGGCTTTGGCAATGAATTTCGGGCGAGAAAATGGTTCGCACGAAAACGGTTTGCATGAAAACGTATGGTAAAAATCGGGCTAACCCTGTTGATCTCCGACTGAATTATGATATACTGCCAGATAGTTGTTACCATCGCTGCCGATCTAGTAGGGTGCAGATGAGTACATACCGCTTTCTGCCCGTTCTTGTTTGGTCTGTATTCATATCGCATTCTGATCGGCCCATAACCACAGGAGACTTGCATGACCCGGGTGCGTTGCCCTCAGGAACGGTGTATTTTCTGGATGAATGGGTTCTGTGATATTGACGAAATCGAACTTTCTCCTGTGACACTGGCCTGTATTACTTTTGAAGAGATGGATACGGAGATCGCCGCTGTCGCCGGTGGCGATAGTGACCTTGAATGGGATGACGACGAGTCGCTCTTTGAAGACGACTTGGACGAAAGCCTCTATGGCTACGACGACGGCGACGACGACGATGAAGACGACGAGCTGGTGGACGACGACGACGATTGGTCCAACTAGCTTCGTAAAATCAAAAGCGCCGCCACAGGGTGCCTTGTGGTGGCGCTTTTCTATTGGAAAAGGTGAAGTATGTCAGAGCAGCCAACGCCTGTCTGGAGCTCCGATGGGCATATTCGTAACGATTGGATCGCCGAACGTGATCACACATCCCGCGCCGAGCTGGGCAAGCAACGGGAAACGGTTCAGGTGCAGATTGGCGAGCGCTACTACGCAGGGCCCCCTGGCGCGCCCATTGCGGAATTCGTGTGGCGAGCCACCCGGGATGATCCCCCCGCCTCGCCCCCCATGGCTGTCCTGCTGGACAACCGGCTCCGGGAACTGTCTACCCCAATCTGGGAAGACACCCGCGCCGAGATCGTGCCTTTGGCGGAGCCGGACGGGGCGCGAATTTACCGCCGATCTCTCACCCTTCTCCTCCTGGCGGCTTCCCGACGGGTCTTCCCCGATTTGGCAATAGCCGTGGAGCACAGCCTGCCCTTTGGGGCCTATTACTGCACCCCAGTGGAGCACGAACCCCTAACCCAAAACGAGTTGAAATTGCTTCAGGCCGAGATGGAGAAACTGGTGGCGGTAGATTTGCCCATCACTTGTCGCCGCGCGTCGGTGGAACAAATGGTCTCCTTTTTCGAGGCCAGTGGCGACGAGACCAAAGTCTCCCTGCTCGCCCACCGCATATCCGACGATTTGGCAATCTACACCCTGGACGGGCTGCAAAACTTCTTTCATGGATATATGGTTCCCAGCACAGGCTACCTGCGTTGGTTTGGTCTGGCCGCCTATGGCAAAGGCTTTCTCCTCCGCTATCCTCGGCGGCAAAACTCTGTCCAGCTCCAACCCATTCTGCCCAGCCGAGACTTGGAAACCATTTTTCAGGAATACGGTGAATGGATGGGGCGCTTGGGGTTGAAGAATATCGGCTCGCTCAATAACTCCATCGTCGGGGGGAAAATTTCCGAAGCCATCCTCATTAGCGAAGCTCTGCACGAGCGGCGTATTGCCCACATCTCTGATCTGGTAGCCAACACCTGGGGAGATGCCCGCCCCGCCAATCAGCGCATCCGCGTGGTGCTGATTGCCGGGCCATCCAGCAGCGGCAAGACCACCTTCGCCAAACGGCTGGGGATTCAACTTCTTTCCCACGGCATCCGGCCCTACGCGCTCTCCCTGGACAACTACTTTGTTGATCGGGCCAAAACCCCCCTGGACGACGAGGGTAACTACGACTTCGAGTCCATCGACGCCCTCAATCTGCCCTTGCTCAACGAACACCTGGCCCGCCTGCTGGACGGTGAAGAGGTGACCATGCCCCACTATAATTTCTTGACGGGCAAAAGCGAGTCAGGCGAGACTGTACGTCTGGAGACCAATCAAGTTCTGATCTTGGAGGGGATTCATGGCTTGAATCCGCGAGTAGCTACGGCCATTCCAGCCGAATCGATCCTGCGGGTCTACGTGAGCGTTCTCACCCACCTGAACATGGACCGGCACAACCGCATATCCACATCCGATGTTCGTCTGTTGCGCCGCATCGCCAGGGATCATAGCAACCGGGGCTACAGCGCGGCAGACACGATTGATCGCTGGGCCAGTGTACGCCGGGGCGAGGAGCGTTACATCTTCCCTTTCCAGAGCAACGCAGATGTGATGTTCAATTCGGCGCTGCTGTATGAATTGTCGGTTCTGAGGGTGGTTGTGGAGCCACTGCTGTTGCAGATAGAGTGGGACTCGCCCGGCTATGTGGAGGCGCGCCGTCTGCTGGCCTTTTTGCGCTGGGTGCGCACGGTGGACGCAGAGTTGGTTCCCGACAATTCTATCATTCGCGAATTCATCGGCAACTCGATCTTGCGCACCTTTTCTCTGGTCTAGCGTAGCTACCAAACCAGTGACCGGATTTTCGCCACGAATTGCACGAATACCACGAATTTGGCTAAATCATTCGTTGAATTCGTGGCAAAGGGTTGGTAGGTACAGTCTAGCCACCATTTGGTGGCCCATTACGGGGTAAATTGTTCTTGCTCACCCATTTGGGCAACCAGTTGTCGGGCCTGGCGAATATCCGTCAGTTCGCCCAGGCTGATCAGTTGCACCAGCGCGTTGCCCAGCACCGTGGTCTCTACCGGGCCAGCAATCACCGGCAGGCCAGTCGCAGTGGCCGTCATCTGGTTGAGAAGCCGGTTCTGGCTGCCACCCCCCACAATATGAACCTGATCAGCTGGCTGCCCGGTAAGATCGGTGAGACTTGTCAACACACTTGCATAGCGGTTTGCCAACCCCTGCAAGATAGAACGCACGATCTC
>JAHEML010000682.1 GCA_024643705.1 Caldilineaceae bacterium
ACCATGAAGAGAAGCCAGGCCAATGCCGAGGCGTATCCCATATTAAAGTATTGGAACGCATTCTTGTATAGATAGATTGAATAGAACAAGAGGCTACCCGCCGGGAAGCCTGTACCACCGGTCATAATATAGGGTACGGTAAAGAATTGTAGCGCCCCGATCACCGAAGTGACCAGATGGAAAAAGACGACTGGTGTCATCATGGGCACTGTCACATGACGAAACTTGTGCAAAAAGTTGGCCCCGTCCACATCGGCCGCGTCGTAGAGGTCTTGGGGGACGTCTTGCAAACCAGCCAGATAGAGAATCACCTGCTGGCCGACGATCCAGAGCGCAAGCAAAATGATTGTCGGTCGAGACCAGGCTGGGCAGGTCAGCCAGCAAGGGCCTTTGATGCCGAGCCAGTCGAACGGCACGTTGACTAAGCCTGATCCAGGTGTGAATAGATAGACCCAAACAAGGGAGAGGGCAATTTCGGGTACAAGTGTGGGCAAAAAGTAGATGGTGCGATAGACAGTCTGAAAGCGGATCTTCGCATTCAGCATCATTGCCAAGCCAAATGAGACAATGATCGCCAGGGGGATGGAGATAGCGGCAAAATAGGCCGTGTTGTAGACAGCCAGCCAAAAATTGTCGTCTTGGGTAAAGAGCTGGATATAGTTGCTAAAACCAATCCATTCTGGCGACTGGACTGCATTGAACTTTGTGAAGCTGTAGTAGGCCGAGGCAATTGTTGGATAGATCCAGAAGACAAGCAAGCCAATAAGCCAGGGCATGGCAAACAGAATGCCGTTGATCGTGTTGCGATTGGTTTGCGACATTCGTCGTCGTTTGATCGGCTGTGCTAGGCTTGCCATCAAGCAGTCCTCCAGTTTTTTGTGTGGCATTCACAATGCCCTGGCCCATACCAGGGCATTGTGAATGCCGTTTTCGGCAGAGTATACGACCGTCTGCCAAGTTGTCAGCCGAGCTTAGGCGAAGAAACCGATCTCTTCCAGGCCCTGGTTGATCACGTCGTCGATGTTGGTCAGAGCTTCTTCCGGGGTCTTGGTTCCATGGGGAATCTCATCACGGAAGGCGGTGAACTGCATGTCCCACAGCTTGCTGCCCAGAGGAATTGGGGGCCGTGTGTGAGAAACAGGCAGCAGATCCATGAAGACGGCGTGCAGGGGGTCTTCGCGGAAGAAGGGGTCTTGGGAAGCTGCTACGTTTGTGGGGATGTGGAAGGTGTCTTTGTTGTACTTCAACTGCCCTTCCGACCCGCACATGTAGTTGACTGCATCAAAGGCCCGGGCAACATCTTCGACGCCCTTGGGGACAGCCCAACTCCAACCACCAGCCCAACTTGCATGGGGTGCTGGGCCATCGGGGCCGGGCATAGGCACAACGCCGTAGTTGGTATCTGGTTTGTACTTGTGGGCCTGGGCAACCTTCCAGTTACCGCTACATGTCATGGCCGATTGGCCGGTCCAGAAATAGTCGTTGGCGTCGTTACAGGCACCGCCAGCACAGGCAGCCAGCATGGCATCAATATCTTCTACGCCGATCTCGTCAATGAAGGATTTGACCCATGTCATTGCTTCGATGTTCTTGGGATTGGCAAAGGTGATGCGCCGGGTGGCTGGGTCTTGGAATTCGCCGCCGAAACCAAAGCCCCATGTGTAGAGCCAGGCTTGATCGTAGATGGGATTAAAGCCGTACTGGGTGATGCGACCATTGCCATCTTTAACGGTCAGTGCAGCGGTGGCTTCCCACAATTCATCCAGTGTCGTTGGCGGTTTCTCTGGGTCTAGCCCAGCTTCGGCCATGATGTCCTTGTTGTACCACAGAGCACGGGTGTCCGTGTCGAACGAGAGGGCGTAGATGCCGCCCTTGTACACGGTCTCTGCCCATGCAAACGGGTAGTAGTCTTCTTCCTTTACACCGGCGCCGTTGGCATACTCGGTGATTTCGGTAAAGAAGCCTTGCTGGGCAAACTGGGGTACGGTGAAACGATCCGCGTAGTGCATGGCTGGGGGGGTGCCACCAGCGATAGCCGTCAGCAACTTCTCGTCTGCCTGGCTGCCCTGGGTCTGGGGGATGAACACGAACTCAACTTGCGTACCCATCGTGTTCTTCTCATTGTAAATATCGATAATTCCCTTGGTGGAATCCTGGGCCAGACCGGTCATGCGCGACCATGCTTCAATCACCGTTACAGCTTCGGCGGGAGCTTCTGCAGCGGCTGGGGCAGCAGCTTCGCCACCGCTGGATGCAGCAGGGGCTGCCGCAGGCGCGGCGGGCGCAGCACAGGCAGCTAGCACGCCAGCACCGGCAACCAGGCCGGAATAGCGCAGAAAGTCGCGCCGGGAAAATGTTTGGTTACTTTCCTTCTTGATAGCCATTTCTTTCTCTCCTCGATTGACAGATAGACAAAAAGACACTCAGATATTTCTGTTAATTCGGCTACTCCTTCCAACATCCTGGTTGTGCGCCCCCAATAAGCAGCAGAGTCTTCCTCGGCTTACCATCTGTCTAGTGGTGTCTATTGGGAACAATTTGATAGTGGATGTGGCAACAAGCATAGTACAGAATTTAGCGCAATGCAAGCGTAACTCACACAGGTTTGCCACGGTCAAGCTATATCGTGTCAGTGATCAAATAGTGGGATCATAAGGCGGATTTCTTCCCTGCTCTCTAACCAACCGCCTACTTCACCAGATTATCATTGATATAATCCCAATTGATGTCCTGCCCCAGCCCAGGGTCTTGGGAGACGTGGACAAAACCCTCGCTGTCCATGGGATCATCTCGTTTGTTCAGCCAGGCGGGGACTTCTTCCCAATCGATAAAGGGATGGAGCAGCCCCCGCTCGTAGTAGCGCCCCGGTATGCCCATGGCGCAGAGCACGTGCAGGTTGCCCACACCACCCCCGTGAATCTCCACGCTCATGTTGAACGATTCGCACAGATTGACGCATTTC
>JAHEML010000683.1 GCA_024643705.1 Caldilineaceae bacterium
CCCAAATTCTTGAAGAGATCGCCATCGCCATCCACGCCGAGCAGCCAGAGACGCGCATTGTTGTGTTGCTGATCGACGAGCGCCCGGAAGAGGTGACCCACTTCCGCCGGGCCGTGCAGGCCGAGGTGCTGGCAAGCTCCAACGATCAGGGCACCGACGCGCATGTGGCCCTGGCCGAACTGACGATGGCTCACATTCGCTGCGAACTGGAGTGTGGCCGGGATGTGGTGGTGCTGGTGGATAGCCTGACGCGACTTGTGCGGGCCTTCAATCTCAGTGGCGGCAGCGGGAGCCGGGGTGGACGTTCGATGAGCGGGCGCACCATGTCTGGGGGTATCGACGCCAGCGCCATCGAGCTTCCCCGACGCTTTTTTGGCCTGGCCCGCAATATTGAAAAAGGGGGATCGGTGACAGTGATTGCCACTGCGCTGATCGAAACGGGTTCCCGCATGGACGATTACGTCTACGAAGAGTTCAAAAGCACGGGCAACAGCGAAATTGTGCTGGATCGGGAACTGGCCGAGGCGCGCATCTTCCCCGCCATCAATATCCAGGCCAGCAGCACCCGCAAGGAGCATCTGCTCTATGACGACGATGAAATGGCCCGGCTTGCCACCCTGCGCCGTTGGCTGGCAAGCGGCAACAACAAAGCGGCCATGAATGGGCTACTCAAGCTGCTGGATCAGACAAAAAATAATGATGAGTTGTTGAAGCGGCTCAAACCCACGCGTTAAGCGTTTTGTCCGTTTTTCTGAATGGAGAATTGCGATGAACAACAATCGAACTGCCCTACTTTTCTTCGCTATCGCCGCCCTGCTCTGCGCCGGGTGGGCGGCCCTGCTTCCCACCACAGCCCGCGCCGAAGAGCCTGTCAATGCCGCGGCCACCGAACCAGCCTGGCGTGCGGTCTATTGGAACAACCGGGACCTCTCCGGGCAGCCCGCCTTTTTTCGTGACGAGACCACATTGGATCACAACTGGGGCTTTGGTTCGCCCGACGCCTCGGTTGACAGCAACAATTTCTCCGCCCGTTGGACACGCATCATCGATCTGCCCGCGGGTCGCTACCGCTTCTCTGTCACCGGCGACGACGGGGTGCGGGTCTATGTCAACGACCAACTCTTCCTCAATGGCTGGTGGGATCACGGTGTGCGCACCTTTACCACCGATCGTGACATGCCAGGGGGCCAGCACGAGGTGCGGGTAGAATTCTACGAGCGCTCCGGCGCAGCCGTGGTCAAATTTGCCCTGGACACCATTTCCGTGGCCCCACCGGGCAGCGCCACCCCAACTCCGAATCCAACATCTGTGCCGCCACCCGGCAGCAAGCCACCTATCGCCGCACCCGAAAGCGGTACGTGGAAAGGCGAATACTTCAACAACGAAGATCTGTCGGGCGCGCCGGTTGTGGTGCGTGATGACAGCGCCATTGACTTCGACTGGGACCATGGCTCCCCGCAGGCTGGCGTGATCAACGACGACCATTTTTCCGTGCGCTGGAGCCGCAACATCTACTTTCAGGGTAGCCTGTGGCGTTTCAAAACAACCACCGACGATGGCGTGCGTCTTTGGGTGGATGGCGATTTGGTCATCGACCAGTGGCGAACCATGCGCAATGAGAGTTTCGAAACGAAAATCTGGTTGGACGAGGGTGTCCACGCGGTGCGCATGGACTATTTCGACCGGACAGGGAATGCCAGTGCCCTGCTCGAAATCACAAACGACATCATTTCATCCGGGGTGGGCAATCTCATCACATGTGTGCCACCCAACCCGCCCAACTACGCTTGGATTCGGGTCTACCGCAAAGACAGCAGTGGCAACTGGTATCGGGCAATTCCCAGAGGGGTTGGCTCTATCGAAGCCAGTGGCTTCCTGAAAATAGACGGTCTGCCCGTTGATATTGCCCGGTTCGGCGGCGCAGGCGAACCCTATTGGATCGAACAGTGGGTGGACAACAAGGTTGCCAACGCGGTGGGCAACACGGATCAAGGCCAGGCCGAGTTTCGCATTCGCGCCAGCGCCGACAACTACACCCCTTGGGGTTGCGGGCATTGATGGGAACGATAGAACGCGGATGACGCAGATTGGGCGGATTGCCGCGGATAAAACCAGCGTTATACAATCCTCATCCATCGACACTCATCCATCGACAGGAGAGCTGCACCCATGCGATTGGTACAATTTGTGACAACCGAAAATGCCCGCCGGGTTGGGGTTGTGATCGACGAAAACAGCTTGGGCATTGTCCAGAACCGAGACTCTGTGCGCGAGTTGGCTCTGGAAGCCGGTCGCCTGGGGCACTCCCTGGCCGACGTGGTGACGAGCCACCTGGGCGATGAGAGAGCCGACTACGCGGCCATTGCCGCCGAAGGTCGTCTGCTGCCCCCCCTGGACCACCCGGACCCGGCCCACTGGCTGATCAGCGGAACCGGCCTGGATCATCTGGGCAGCGCGCAAGCCCGGGATGCCATGCACGCCAAGCTGGCCGCCCAAACTGCCGCCGAGGCCGAAAGCCTGACCGATTCCATGAAAATGTTCCAATTGGGGTTGGCCGGGGGCAAACCCGCGCCGGGCGCAGTGGGCGTGCAGCCCGAATGGTTCTACAAAGGTGATGGCAGTGTGGTGGCCCCACCCGGGGGCGATCTACTTTCGCCACCCTGGGCGTTGGACGGGGGCGAAGAGCCGGAGTTGGTGGGGTTGTACGTCATCGGCGATGGGGGAGAGAGCCGGGGTCAGGTGTTGCGGGTAGGTTTTAGCCTGGGCAACGAATTTTCTGATCACGTGCTGGAACGGCAAAACTACCTCTATTTGGCCCACTCCAAACTGCGGGCCTGCTCCTTTGGGCCGGAAATTCTGGTGGGCGAGCCACCCACGGCCATCGAAGGCACGTCGCGGATCCTGCGGGGCGGAGCAGAGTTGTGGTCGGCCCCCTTTCTCACCGGCGAGGCCAATA
>JAHEML010000045.1:0-2764 GCA_024643705.1 Caldilineaceae bacterium
CAGCCACCACGTCATACGTAGCCCGATAAAGGAAGGCACGACCATCCCCCTGCACTCCCGCCGCATAGAAAGTGACGCTGACACCCTGATAGATCGCCAGATGTTGTGCACCCACTGGCAGGGGCCAGCCCAATTCTGCTGGCGAACGCCAGGAACTACCCCCATCAAGGCTAAGGCCAGGGCCAGTGCAGGTGGCTGCCAGCACAACTTTCGGAAACGCCCACAAAGTAGTGACCGGCTGCCGGGCCGTATCGCTCACAACTGCGCTCCAGGTCAGCCCCTTGTCTTGGCTACGGTAGAATGTGCTCTCTTCCGCAGTGCAATTGCTGCCATCCCACACCAGGCGAGGCCCACTGTAAAGCGAATCGATCCTGTCGGCACCAGGCGAGCCGATAATGAAGTCCGTTCGTTGGGGCTGTTCTGTGACCAATCGCCAGTCCCATACAGCGTTTCCATCCCCAAACTCCGGGTCGAATGCATAGAGAGCGCCGCTTTCGGTCAACGCCAAACCAACAAAGCCGATATCCAGGGGGGATTCTTGCCCATAGAGACGTTTGACGATCTGTCCATTGGGCAGCCGACTCACCCCGACAGGCTGCTCTGCAGGCGGATAGTAGGCCGGTACCCACTCGCCCTCATCCAATCCCCCTTGCCAACGGAATAGCTGACTATCACCAGTGGTCAGATCGATGAGGCTGAGCCATTCTGCATCGAACAGAAGCGGATACTTCCCAGCACCGAAGTCGTGGAGTACTTCCCAGACAGGAGGAGTTACATTACGCCGCAGCCGGTACAAACGGCCATCGCTGCTGCCCACACGGGTATCCTCCAGCCCTACGTTAAAAGAGTTATAGTACAGGCTGCCAGGAATCCCGCCCGGCGAATAGGTCACAGCCGCTCCTGGCACAACCCCAATCTCCTCCCATTCCACCTGATCGTGCCTGCGCTCCCAAAGCAAATACCGTCCGTCCTGCTGGCTGAGAACCAGCAGGGCAAAGTTTCCTTGTTGCACAGGCGAGACGATAAATCCTTGCAGCCCAGCCGAATTATCCTGCCAGGTAACGCCACCATCGATGCTGACCTGTACGAGTTGCGGCTGGGCATCGGTTGTTCTCCAAATAGAACCATAATACTCAGAACCGATCAGCCGTGTGGGCGTTTCGCTGATGCGCCGCCAATGAAAACCGTCGTCGCGCAGGTAAATGCCCTGATCTGTGGCAACCCAAGTGCCGTAACGGTTGCTGGTCAGGGAGCGCACCACCAGGGATGGATCCAAGGGGAAAGGCTCGGCGGCATCGTCGGCGCGCACTTTGTTTGTGGCCGACACATACCAGGCATGGTTTGCCTGCACTGCTCTGTCCAGTGGCCCCCCTGACAGCAAAGTCGGTGCTGGGATCGGAATCATTGCTTCGGGTGTAGCCGTTGGTGTAACCGTAGGTGTGGGCGTGGGTGTAGATGTCGGCGGAGGCGGATCTTTGCGGGCAATCGGAATATACACCCTTTGTGCCGCGAAAGGGCAGGCCCCGACATAGATATCATCCACCTGAAACAGGGTGGCCGTCTTACTAGTGTCTGGCATGCCGCCAAGCCATACCTGGATACGCTGTCCGGCGAAACCGCTCAAACCATAAGCAAATTGGGTCCACGGCTGCTCTGTGGACAATTCCCACAGGGTCGCCAGCACGGCGCTACCATCCTCGCTGCGAATCTGCACAAAGCCGGTTTGCAACGGGCCAGTGTCGTTATAAATTTCTGGTTTGAGCCTGGTATAGAAT
The DNA here is from genome assembly GCA_024643705.1 of Caldilineaceae bacterium. Taxonomy (GTDB): domain Bacteria; phylum Chloroflexota; class Anaerolineae; order Caldilineales; family Caldilineaceae; genus JACQGT01. The sequence continues at coordinate 1,776 of JAHEML010000045.1, forward strand.
TTCAGGCTAATCTCCTTCTCCAGTGGCAGCGAAATCGTCTGATAGAGAGCAGAAGGCCCGGTCTGGGTGGGGCGCAGGGGAATGTGGCCGATGAGCGGCTCGCTGGCCCAGTCGTTGAGGGGTGAAGGCCCTACAGAGGCATCTCCCGTCTTCTTCCATTCGGGGGATTGAGGCCAAAAGCCAGGGGCCGCGATCAACTGCTCGCACGGGTCTGGTGTGCTGGTAGGGGTTATTGTAGCTGTTGCCGTTGGTTCTGGTGTGGGCGTGATAGTTGGGGTCTCTGTTGGTTCCAGGCAAGGGGCATCGGTATACTCGTCTGAGCCGATGTCGTGGATAAAGGACCCATTGTCGTCGCCATCGCAGGGTCGGGTCTCAAAGTCAAAATCCGTGCGCACGTCTTCAACAGATGTGCCACTATCAAGCGCCAAACTGTTGCGGGTTATATGAAAATCGCCCTTCGCGAAATCGACAAAGTGGGGATCGCCGCTGATATTTCCAAATTGGCCGACAGGATCGGGTAAATTATCTGCATTGCGGTCAATCTGCCAAAAGAGGTTATTTCTTACATTCGAGAGGGGGAAAGCCCCAAACCCAACCACGCCCGCTTCTACATAGCCAAAGATATTGTTAACAACCTGGGCCCCTCCAAGGCTATCGCTCCAGAATCCCACCGTTCCGCCGAGCCGGGTATTGTTTGCGATCAGAACCGTACCGATACCGAAATGGCTAATTCCAGAATTCCCGTTGATCACCCAATTATTGGTCACCCGATTGCCCTGAAGATCGGGTATTGTTCCTTCGATACTCAGATCGCCAATGATGATATTGGCATCCACGTCCAACGGACCCCCCACACCCCATTCGTTATTGGAAACAATGGCTTTGGTTTCGATCAAATTCCCCCACATCTGGACCTGTCCAGAAATATTGACACCACCAACATGGCTATTGGCCAGGATCGCCCCTTCGGTCATTTGAATACTGAGAGC
>JAHEML010000045.1:2793-11011 GCA_024643705.1 Caldilineaceae bacterium
TTTGTTTGAGAAATAATAACCCGGTTGAAGATCGGGGCTTTGTAGTAGCAATTCACCACAGCACCTGAACCTATTTCCGTTGACTCAATTGACAGGTCCTGCATGAGTGCACGGTCAGAACAGATAACTCCATCGTACTCAAGGGAACGAATCACCACCATTTCTGGATGATTGGATGCCTCGCCAATCACAGAAACGCCATCCTTCATCTGCACCTGGTTGCTTTCATACAGGCCCGGCCTCACCACGACGACATCACCCTCAAGGCCAGCATCGATCCCCGCCTGAATCTCCCGAAAGGGAAGCGTCTCGGAGCCGTCGCCTCCATCCGCGGCGTTGACATCCACATAAATTGTTTGCCCTGCGGCCGAGCGCGACGCCAGGGCCAAAAACTCATCGTTTTGCGTCGAATTTTTCTGCATTTCTTGCCATCGAAGTCGCAAAGCGTCCACATCGATGGGAACGGTGGGTACTGGAACGGTGGATAGCGGAACAGTGGATGTTGGATCGGACAGATGCCCGATCGCCTGATTATTTGCCGTTGCTGGCTCGCCAAAAACCAAACCAAACGTCACGAGCAAGACAATAAACAGAAGGGGAAAAGTCGAGCGCAGCACGAGTTTGTTCATGATCGGTTCCTATCCAAGCAAGGTGGCAATGGGGCAATATATCAACTTCACAATGTTCTTATTATTTTAGTAAGGCATACGCAAATACAAGCAAAACGAATTATTTTTGAGAATAAAAGCGATGAAAAAGGTACCCCGATTGACATACAACCAAACTTTTTTAGCACCAAGAATTACATACGCGTTGACACACTTCGCCATCCACGCAGAAGAATTGAAATCAGATGCGCTGAACCGGCATCTGCAGGATGAAAAACTGATGTCTCGTTTTTCTGGGAGATTGTGGAGATGGAAGTCATGCCCGCCGGCAGAGGATGTGTGAGAGGAAAGGTACTGTCGATGGCGGGTGTAATGACAAGACCGTACGATCATACGCCCAATTTAAGGTGGCGTCAAGGGGGTGCATGATCGAGTTTGGTAGTATATTGGTACTATACGCCAGGGTATTTTTGGGCAGGCCGGCTTGCATGTACAAGCCCATATCCACACCGGGCTAAAGACCCGGTGCTATAGGGCAACGCCGGATCAATCCGGCTTGAAGCAACCCCATTACACCCCACTCAGCCCCTTTTTTTCTGCGTCTCTGCCCCTTTGCACCTTTGCGTTGAAGCCCTTGCCCGAAACTCTCGCAATTGCCCTATCCCCTCCAATAGACATGATGACGAGAGTGGCGTATAATGCACTCCCCTGCTCAAGCAGACCACTTTTCCTTATCTGCCAATATACCGCGCACATAGCGTCTTTTCTCTGCATCTCTGCCCCTTTGCACCTTTGCGTTGAAGCCCATGCCCGAAACTCCATTTCTCAGCACTGTTTTGCCATAGCCACCTGTGGAGAAGAGATGACCACCAACCAACACACACTCAAATCCCGTTCTGGCCTGTGGCGTCGCTGGCAGGAGATTCGCCTGATCGGCCAAGACCCGGTGCTGGGGCTGGGGCTGCTCCTGGTGGGCGTCTTCGTCTTTCTCTTTATCGCCTGGCCCCTCCTGCGGGTGATCTGGCAAGGTTTCCTCAACCAGGAGACCGGGGCCTTCGACACCACCTACTTCAACCAATATTTCGACCCCTACTATCAGCGCCACAACTTCTTTGTGCTGCGCAACACCCTGGTCATGGGCTTCTTCACAGCCCTGGGCGGCACAGCCATGGGCTTCGTCTTTGCCTATACGGTCGTGCGCTGCAACATCCCCTGGCCCCGCTTTGTCCATGTGCTCACCCTGCTACCTACCATTTCGCCCCCCTTCGCCATCGCCATCGCCGCCATTCTGCTCTTTGGCCGGGCCGGTCTGGTGACCAAACGCATCCTGGGCATCGATTTCGGCCAGGGCGTCAACGACATATACGGCATCGATGGCCTGGTCTTCGTCCAGATCATCACCTTCTTTTCCGTGGCCTACCTCATCATCCGCTCCATGCTGGAAAGGCTGGACCCGGCCATGGAAGAAGCGGCCCTGAGCTTGGGCGCAAGCAAATTTCACATCTTTCGCACAGTCACCCTACCCTTGCTCATCCCAGGGCTGGCGGGTTCCTTCCTGCTCCTCTTTGTCGAATCCCTGGCCGATCTGGGCAATCCGATTCTGCTGGGCGGCAACACCACAGTCCTCTCCACCGAGATTTTTCTGGCGGTCAACGGGCAGTTCGACCAGCAGAAGGGGGCCGCCCTCTCCCTGGTGCTGCTGATCCCCACACTCTCGGTCTTTCTGCTCCAACGCTACTTTGTCAGCCGCCGCTCCTACGTGGCCGTAACGGGCAAACCCACCGGCGGCCAGCTGCTGGTAAAAGAGCCGCTGATCCGCTGGACATTCATCACCATCACCTTTGCCATGCTTCTGCTGGTGCTGGCCCTCTATGTCTCCATTGTGGTCGGCTCCTTTACCACCCTGTGGGGCATCAACTACACCCCGGACCTAAGCCACTACGCCACCGCCTTCACACGGGGGATGAACGCGATTCTCTCCACCACATTCCTCTCTGCGGTGGCAACCCCCATTGCCGGGCTGGTGGGCATGATCGTCGCCTACATGGTGGTGCGCAAGAGCTTCTCTGGCAAAGAGACCCTGGATTTTGTCTCCAATCTGGGTGGGGCGGTGCCAGGGACAATCCTGGGTATTGGTTATATTGTGGCCTTTATCAAAGCGCCGATTGTGGTGGTGGGGCTGGTCTACGCGTTGCTGGCCGCCTATCTGGCAGGCAACGCGGCCCCAGGGTGGCCGCGCCGGGTGGGGATCATCGCCGTGGGCACGGTGCTGGGCTACGCCTTCAATTGGCTGCCCTACTTTCTGCGCCTGGACGAAGATGGCTGGCGCTGGCTGCTGGCCGCGGGCCTTCTGCTGCTGGCCCTGTTGGCCTGGCGCACGGCCCTGCCAGGTCGAGGACGCCACGCGGCCCTGGTGTTGGTGGCCATGGCCCTGATGCTGGCAATCTACAATCTCAGCCCCTTGGTCACCGAGCCGATGATCCGTTGGGGACGCACCCTGCCGGGGCTGGTCTGGCCCCGGGTGGTGGGCAAGACGGCCAGCGCGATCAAGGTCTTCACCCAGCCCACCATGGCGATTCTGGGCTTCACCTTTCTGGTGGTTGCGGTCTATGTGCTGGCCCAAATCCAAGAGCGCTGGCGCTGGCTGATTGCCGGGGGGATGTTGATCTTCTGCGCGTCCCTGGTCTTCTTTGGTTCACCCTTGGCCCTGGTGGGCACGCCCTACATCGTCATCGCAGCCTATGCCGTGCGCAGCTTGCCCGCGTCGGTGCGGGCCGGTGTGGCCGCCCTGCAACAGATCGACCCATCCATCGAAGAAGCATCCACCAACCTGGGGGCAGACGCAGGCTACACCTTCCGTCGGGTCACACTCCCGTTGATCCTGCCCGCCTTTTTCGCCGGCCTCATCTTCGCCTTTGCCCGCCACATGACCAGCCTCTCGGCCATCATCTTTCTCACCACCGCCGAGTGGCCCATCCTGACTGTCTGGATTCTCAGCGAAGTGGAGCAGGGCGGCATGAGCACCGCCGCGGCCTACTCGGTCATCCTCATCGCCATCGTTCTGGCCGCCATCGGTCTGCTCTACCTGCTCCTCGGCCGGGCCTTTGCCAACCAGACAGATGTAGACCTATCAATCGGCTAATTGGCTGAAAATTGACAAGACGATTCCACCTTCTTGTCGCCCAGTCACCCTGTCACCCTGTCACCCTTCCGGAGGAAACCGTGTACCTACGCCTGGAAAATCTGTCGAAAATCTTCGCATCCCGCGATGGGGGCAAGGAAGTGCGTGCCGTGGACTCGGTCAATCTGGAGATCGAACAGGGCGACTTTGTCACCTTGCTGGGGCCATCCGGCTGCGGCAAGACAACCACCCTGCGCCTGATCGCGGGCTTCGAGTTCCCCAGCGAAGGGCGCATCGTGCTGGACGGCAAGGACATTGCCGACGAGCCGCCCAACAAGCGCGACATGGCTATGGTCTTCCAGAGCTACGCCATCTTCCCCCATCTCAGCGTCTTCGAGAACATTGCCTACGGGCTGAAAATCCGTAAAGTCGCCGGGGCCGATCTGCGCCGCCAGGTGAGCCACGCCCTGGAAATGACCGAACTCTCCGGCCTGGAAAATCGTCAACCCAACCAGCTATCCGGGGGGCAGCAACAGCGGGTGGCCCTGGCCCGCTGCCTGGTGATGCAGCCAAAAGTACTCCTCTTCGACGAACCCTTGAGCAACCTGGACGCCAAGTTGCGGGTGCAGATGCGCAGCGAAATTCGCCGCATCCAGCAGGATTTGGGCATCACAAGCGTCTATGTCACCCACGACCAGGACGAAGCCATGGTGCTTGCGGACAAAATTGTGGTGATGAACGGCGGGCGCATTGAGCAAGTGGGGGGCGCGCTGGAAATCTACCGGCGGCCTGTCAATCGCTTTGTGGCCGACTTTATCGGGCAGGCCAACTTTCTGCCGGTGACTGTATTGGGAAGAAAAAGCGATGGCTGGCGGGTGCGTCTGGCCGACATCGAACTGGTGATGGACGCCGCACCCGAAGCCCACTTTGCCGCCGGTGATCAGGCGTTGCTCCTGGTGCGCCCGGAATCCATGCGTCTGCGTCCCAACGGGGAAGGACGGCTGACGGGTCGTGTGGAGCGCACAGCCTATCTCGGCTCCCTGGCCGAATACGATCTGGAGTTGGCTGGGCAGCGGGTGGCCGCGGTGCGCTACGATCCCGGCGAGGCTGACCTCTACCCCGTGGGCGCACAGGTGGGGGTGGAGCTGATCGAAGAAAATATGTATCTGATTCCGGGATGATTCTCAAATGACCAACATAGACTACCTCATTATCGGCGGGGGCGTTTACGGCGCGGGGCTGGCCTGGGAGCTGGCTCGCCAGGGCCGGGAAGTGCTTCTGCTGGAGGCCAATACGATTGCATCGGGCGCGTCCGGCGGGCTGGGCCAACGGGGCGTGCGCGCCAATGGGCGCGACATCCGCGAACTGCCGCTCATGCGCCGGGCCTACGAGCTTTGGCCCGATCTGGCCGAACGCATCGGCGGCGAGACCGGCTATGCGCGCGTCGGTGGTCTGCACCTGATCGAGCGGGATCGGGAGCTGGTCTCTGCCCCCGCCCAGGTGTGGACCCAGGAGCGCTTTGGCATCCCAACCCGTCTGGTGGAACGGGCCGAGCTGCACCACTGGGAACCGGGGCTGAGCGAAGCCGTGATGGCCGCCATTTTTTGCCCAAAAGACGGTGTGGCCGACCACACAGCCACGACACGCTCCTTGGCACAGGCCGCCAGCAACTTGGGTGCCCAGATTCGGGAAGGCTGCCGGGTGGAACGGATCGAGGTCAGCGGGGGGCGGATCGTTGGCGTGATCACCAGTGCAGGGGAGCGGATTGCTGTGGGGCAGGACGTGATTCTCTGCGCCAACGGCGGCGCAACCGATCTACTGGCTGGGCTGGGCGTTGGTGGTGGCATCCGGTTGCCGGTTTGGCAGCGCCTGCCCCAGGTGATGCTGACCGAGCCGGTGGCCCATGTGCCCATGACCCGGCTGGTGGGCCACGCGCACCGGCGGCTGTCGATCAAGGCCGGACCAGGTGGCCGGGTGATGATCTCTGGCGGTTGGTTGGGCAGGGTGGACCCAGCCAGCGGCCTGCCTGTGGCCGTGGCATCGGAGGTGCAGGGCAATCTGGCCGAGGCGGTGGCCGTCTATCCTGGGTTGGCTGGCGTTGGGATCGAAGAGGTGTCCGCGGATCGGTGGGAATCCCAGGCGATTGACGGCATCCCCATCATCGACCGTATTCCCGGCGTGGAAAATGGGCTGTTTGCCACTGCCTGGGCGGGCCACGGTTGGGCAATTGCACCGGCAGTGGTCGAATTGCTGGCGGATTGGGTGATGGCTGGCGATCAGCCCGACCTGTTGCGCCCCTTTTCCCTGGGTCGATTTGGCGCTTCTATTTGACAATTCGGTCAAAGAGAAGATAATGAGAAGCGTTGTAGCCTCCCCCTAGCCGTTTATTTGATACGCCCCCTACCACGCGTTGCTTTCCCTGGTTTTTGAGAGGAGAGCAGCACGTACCTTCATCTATATATCGTTTTATTCGTTTCACAGGAGAACACTATGCGAAAGAACACAACGTTGTGGTTCATTGTGCTGGCACTGAGCGCGCTGATTTTGGCTGCGTGCCCCGCGCCCCCTCCGCCCGGATCGGCTGCACCCGCGGCCAGCAGCGGCGGCGACTCTCAGGCGGCTGCGGCCCCGGCAGAGTTGAGCGGCGATCTCAATCTGCTCTGCACGCCCCAGGTGCAGTGGTGCGAAGGCATGAAGGCCGAGTTCGAGCGCGCCAACCCCGGTGTCACAGTCAATTTTGTGCGGATGTCCAGCGGCGAAAGCCTGACCCGGCTGCGCAACGAGAAGGACAACCCCCAATTTGATATTTGGTGGGGCGGCCCCATCGACAGCTTTATTGCGGCCAAAGAAGAGGGGCTGCTGGAGCCGTATGCATCGGAGAATGCGGCGCTGATCAAAAACAAGGCGCTCATGCTCGACGCAGACAATGCCTGGGCGGGCATCTATGTGGGTAGCCTGGGTTTTGTCACCAACAAGAACTGGCTGGCCGAGCATCCCGGCACCGAAGCGCCCACCAGTTGGGACGATCTGCTGAAACCCGAATTTACCGGCCAGGTGCTGGTGGCCCATCCGTCCAGCTCGGGCACGTCCTACACGGCCATGTGTACCATCCTGCAAATGCGGGGCGAAGAAGCAGGCTGGGAATATCTGAAAGCCTATGCGGGCCAGATGTTGCAGTTCACCAAGAGCGGTTCGGCCCCGGCCAAGTTTGTGGGCCAGGGCGAAGCGGCTGTGGGTATCGTCTTCTCCCACGATATTGTGGCCGAGATGGAGAAGGGGTCTCCCGTGGAGTTGACCTTCCCCGCCGAAGGCACAGGCTACGAAATCGGTGGCATGGGCATCATCAAGGGAGCCAAGAATCTGGCAACCGCCCAAGCCTGGTTTGATTGGGCCTTGGACCCGGCCACCCAGGAACTCGGCCCCAAGTACGAAGCGTTCCAGGCCCCCACGGTAGAGGGCGCGTCTGCTTCCCGCCCAGAACTGTTGGATGTGAACCTGATCGATTACGACTTCCAGTATTGCGGTACGAACAAAAAGGATTTCATCGATCGCTTTACCAACGAGATTGCCAATGCGGACACGTTGAAAGAGTAGATGTTCGCGGTAGGGTAATAGGAGAAACGTGAAACGTGAGATCGTCGAATGATCTCACGTTTCACGTTTCTCCGCCCGTCGAAACGCCATTACTTGGTACCTGGTAAAATAGTTTTGCAGGTGCGGTTTTTAACCGCACAAGAAGCGGAAATGCCGTCGATTCTCGTAAAAAGAATGGGTGTTTTATACCGATAATTTGTGCATTTCGTAAAATTCATGCAATTCGTGTTCAAACACTTTCCCTGTTTTACTTTGATGGTTTCGAGGAAAAGGACCAATGGAACTCACAGCCTTTCTGGATCAGATGACCCACCATGCCCGGGCAATCGAGCAGATGACCCAGGGCATATCCCAGACCCAGGCCCACTGGAAACCCCAGTCCGACGATTGGTCCATCGTCGAAGTCATCTGCCACCTGGCCGACGAAGAGCGGGAAGATTTCCGCACACGGGTGCGCTGGGCGCTGGATGGGGGAACCGACCCCTTCCACCAAATCGATCCCCAGGGCTGGGTGACGAGCCGGGGCTACAACCAGCGAGACTTATCTACATCGGTGGCCGACTATCTGGCCGAACGAGAGACATCCCTGGCCTGGCTGCGGGGTTTGCACGCGCCCGACTGGACCCAGGCATACACCATGCCCTGGGGGAGCATCCGCTCTGCCGGGGACTTTATGACGGCGTGGGTTGCCCACGATCTGCTCCACCTGCGACAACTGGTCGAACTGCACTATGCCTGGGTTGCCGCTCAGGCACAACCCTATTCACCTGAATACGCCGGAGAGTGGTGAGATGATCAACGACACCTTTGCCCGCCATTTTGCCCAGGATTGGATCGATTCGTGGAATAGCCACGACATGACCCGTATCCTCTCCCACTACCGGGACGACTTCGC
>JAHEML010000046.1:0-3389 GCA_024643705.1 Caldilineaceae bacterium
CAGCGCGCCACCTTCGCCTGCGGTCAGGTTTTTGCTGGCCTGAAAGCTGAAAGAGCCGACTGTTCCCAATGCGCCCACAGGTTTGCCTTTCCAACTGCTGCCGTGGGCGTGGGCCGCGTCTTCGACAACGGCCAGATTGTGCCGCGCGGCCAGGGGTAGCAGCGCGTCCAAATCCGCAGGCAGGCCACCAAAATGGACGGGAATGATGGCTTTTGTGTGTTGGCTGATGGCTGCTTCGATCGCGGGGATGGAGAGATTCCACGTTGCCAGCTCCACATCGGCGAAGACGGGTGTGGCCCCGACCATGCGTACAGCCGAAGCGGTGGCGATAAATGTGTAGGGGGGCACAATCACTTCGTCGCCTGGGCCGATGCCCAGGGCGCGCAGGGCTGTCTCCAGAGTAGTTGTGCCGTTGACAGTTGTGATGCAGTGGGCCGCTGCGTGGCGCGCAGCAAAGGCTGCCTCGAATTCTCTCACGGCTTTGTCGTAGCCACCCCAGGCGCCCCGTTCCAATACTGCCAGCAGACCGGAGCGTTCGCTGTCATCCCACTGGGGCCAGGTGGGCCAGGCTTTGTTGCGTACGGGTGTGCCACCGTGCAGGGCAAGAGAGGATTGTGACATCATTGTGCTCGCTTTCGTTGACTTTGAGGATCTCTTATTTTACTTCTCGCGCCAATACCGATCGCCACTGCTGGTGCGCCCCATATAGCCATAGTCTACCATTTCTCGGCGCAGGATGGCAGAGTCGTCAAAGGTGTGCCACTGATTGAGGATTTCGTTCACCTCGGCTTCGGAGTAGAGCTGATTGGGGCGGAACTTTTCGATCAGGTAGTCCAGCAGGCTCTTGTGATCGGTGGGGGTACGGGGCCATTGGGTCACCAGGCCGTCTCTATCCAGAAAGCGGTGCAGATTCTGGGGCAGGGTGCGTCGCACGTCGGTAAGTACGGCCTGGGCATTTTCCGGCGACAGCAATAGACGAAGCAAGTCGAGTAGTTCATCGAGCCGCTCCCGGCGCAGGCGATACCTCTTGTTCGCGCCGTCGCCCCGTTCTTCTGCCAGAAAGCCAGCATTTGTCAGTTGTTTCAAATGACGTGAGACAGTCGACTGGGTAACGGCCAACTCTTCGATGATTGTCTGGGCAAGCATCTGCTCGTTGGCGGCCAGCAGCTCCAAAATTTGCAACCGGGTGTCGTCGGCCAGCGCTTGCAGGGGAAATAGCACCTGGCCTCGTTGCAAAGGCTGAGAGCGGGTCTGTGAATTCTGATTTTGCATGATGTACATCCTTTGGAGTGAAAATGCAATTATGTGCATATGTGCATAATTGCATTTATTGTAGTACATCATCAACGTCGACGCAAAATCAGAGAGCAATCAGTAGCGATTCAGAGAATCTCGAAAAAGTGCAAAATGGCATAGACAATCACTGCTCCTGTAACGATGCCCCAAGCGTTGCCGATGAACCATGCCAACGGCCCAACCCGGTAGCCCAAGCTTTCCAGCTTATTTTTCAGTTGGCCCGCGGTCGGTTCGGTCAGGCTGCTGCCGTCGGGAAAAACGAGGGTGGGCACACTCTCGTTGCCGTTGTTGATGTCGCGCACCCGCGCGGCCGCTGCAGCGTCGCGGCTGATGTCGATGTAGGTATAGGGGACCTTTGCCTGGGTCAGCAGGCCGCGCACGGGTGGCAGACCGGGGCAGGAGGGGGTTCCGTAGAGGATAATTGAGGTGGGCAAAAGCGTCTCCATTCCTTTGGTGGGGTTTGGACGGGAGAGTTTTGAAACGTGAAACGTGAGAAAGGTCGACCTTTCTCACGTTTCACGTTTCATCAGTTAAATGGAGGCATCGTTCTTAGCCAGCATTATGCGTGAACCCGCTCGTCCTCCATCACCCACGGGCTGGTCATTTCGCCGTTTTCAAAGCTCAAGGGCACTTCGGCCACAATCGACAGCCGGGGATGGGCTTCGACAATCTCCCGCATACTGGGGCTGACGTAGAAATCTTCCAGGCTGAGTGTGTCGCGGATGAAGACGAAGCGGGCGTCGGCGGGCGGCTCGGCGCAGATACGCACGGAGGTGAAAAGCGCGGTCTGGTCGCTGGGCATGACCAAGGGGATGTGGGAGCGCTGGGCGCTGAAGATGCCACTGGTGATGGCGTTGGTATAGGTCGCCACCCAGTCGATCTTCTCGTAGACTCGTGCGGTTGTCACGTTCGCCAGCCCCAGGCCGCTGATGTTGCCGTGGGTCTCTTCGGTCAGGTCGAGCACAGTGATGATCGCCACATCCACGTTGCCAAAGCCTTCGGGTTGGCGGGGAATCCACAGACGGCTGATGACGTTTGTGTCCATGCCTGTGCCAGAGATATTTTTGCCCAGTTCGCGCACAACAAGAATGTCCACTTCGTCGAAGGGGATGCGGGCGAGATAATTTTTGGCTATTTCCAGGTAGTCGGCTTCTTTTTGCGTGCCTACCTCGGACGCGTTCAGGCCGACGATCAGGCCGGTATCCTCATAGGCGTTTTCAATCGGGCAGATGGCCCCGCGGAAATTGGTGTTGGTTTCGTAGACTCTGGCCGCGGGTTGCAGATAGCGCTGGAAGTTGCGCCCACCGCCCGCGTGCATCATGGCTGCGCCAGCTTGTTTTCCCAAACCAATCACGCACATTTTCGACGGGCCGCTCTCCAGATGGCTGCGGAAGTCGGTGTGGGGTTTGATGCGGCTGACCAGAATCGAATGGTCTGCGTCCACGGAGTCTTTGCCCTGGCAGACAACGGGGCCATCGGGGATGCGCCCGATCTCCACCACTTCCATGGTGGCCCGCACCTCCACGCCCATGGATTCGGTTGTGATCCCATACCCGGCCAGAATCTCCAATTGGCCTTCGACGGTTGCGCCGCCATGGCTGCCCATCGCGGGCATAATGTGGGGTTTCATCCCAGCAGCTTTCAGATGATCGACGGTGGCGCGCACGATCTTCGCCAGGTTGGCAATGCCCCGGCTGCCCGCGCCCACGGCCACAGTGTCGCCGGGCTTCATCTTGTCCATAATACCGCTCTCACGCAACTGTTTGCCCACTTCGGCGTGAATGTCGTGGACCCGGGGCGTGTCGAATGTCTGGTGCACGGCCAGTAATTTTTCTGGCAGTTGTGCGGGAAAGTCGAGTTTCTTGATTTCGTTGAGAATGTTTTGCATGGGTTTTCTCCTGTTCGATGCGTATGTTTTACGGCTCCAACACAACCTTCACCAGATCGCTCTCGCCTTTTGCCAACTGGCGGAAAATCTCTGAACCTTCGGCCAAGGGCGCGACCCGCTCAATCAACGGCTCGATATTCATGCGTCCACTAGTCATGGCGGCAATCGCTGCGGCAAAATCTTTTTCGTCGAAACCGTAGGTTCC
>JAHEML010000046.1:3399-11005 GCA_024643705.1 Caldilineaceae bacterium
GTTCCGCGCACGGTCAGTTCCCGGGTCACAATGGCCTGCATGTCGATCGTGATCGTCTTGGCACTGTTGCCGATCCACGTGATCTGGCCGCCGTTGCGGGTGGCGTCCACGGCCTGTTGAGCGGTGGGGGTGATGCCCACGGCTTCGAAGGCAACGTCCACACCGCCGCCGGTCATCTCCCGGATCACCTGCACTGCATCTTGCTCCGCAACGTTAATCACGACATCCGCGCCCAATTCCTCGGCCAGTTCCAGCCGATGGGCCGAGCGATCGGTGACGATAATCTTGCCCGCACCTTTCACCCTGGCCCAGAGCATGGCCATCAACCCGATGGGGCCAGCGCCGATCACTGCCACCGTCTGCATGGGATCGATGGGCGTGATGCTGGCTGCGTGCATTGTTACGGCCACCGGCTCGCAGAGCGCGGCCCGCTGCCAGCTGAGTTTTTCTGGTTTGCGGAAAAGCTGAGAAGGGCGCACCACCACTTGCTGGGCATAGGCTCCGTGTTCGTCCATGCCTGTCATGCGCCGGTGGGGCGAGCGGTTGATCGGGTAGGGGTCTGGGCCGGTTGCTACGGAGTAGAAGGGGATGACCACCACTTCGTCGCCCGTTGCCCAGCCGTCTACACCGTCGCCCAGAGCCGAGACAACCCCGGCAAATTCGTGGCCCATCACAACGCCCGGCGTGCGCCTGCCCGTGCTGCCCGTGTAACCGTGCACATCCGAGCCGCAGATGCCCACGGCTTTTACATCCACCAAGACTTTGCCCGGCCCAGGTGTGGGAGCCGCCATCTCTTCTACGGGCATTTCCCACGGGCCGCGATACATCAATGCTTTCATCGGTCGTTCCTTCCAAGGGTTTGGGTATTGGAGCGTTGAGATCGGAGAGACAAGGGTGGCAGTGATCGAAGCGAAATCTCCGATTCCCAATCTCTTTCTTCCTCCAAATGGTGTCATTTTCTGGGCGATTTGTCAATCCACGAATGCGCCTCCAATTGCACGATTTTCATGGCGCTTCTATAATGGACTATCTGCAACGGCAGAGACAACCAACGCACACAATGCAGGGGGGATGTGATGTATCCAAATTTGAGTACCGGGGCAATCAGTGTGAAGGCAACCTTTGCCGAAGCGGTAGAACTGGCTGCCCGTCACGGCTTTGGCGGAATTGACTTTTCGATTGAAGAAGTGGAAACAATTGTGGCCGACAAAAGTGAAGCCCACGTGCGCAAACTGTTGGGCGATGCGGGTGTGCGTTTGGGTGCTTGGGGTCCACCGGTCAATTGGCGAGCCGACGAGGCAAGCTGGCAAGCTGATCTTCCCCATCTGGCACGCCGAGCAGCCCTGGCCCGTGAGCTTGGCTCGGATCGGTCAGCCACATGGATCATGCCCGCCGACAACGACAGAGACTTTGACACCAACTACGCCTTTCACCTGGAGCGGCTGGGGCCAGTGGCCGAAGGGTTGGCGGCTCAGGGCTGCCGTTTGGGTTTGGAGTGGGTGGGGCCAAAGACTGTGCGCGATGCCCGGCGCTACTCCTTTGTTCATACCCTGGACGGGATGTTGAAATTGGCCGCCGATATTGGCACTGGCAATGTGGGGTTGCTGGTGGATATTTTTCACCTCTACACCAGCCATGCGGATGTCTCGGTCGTGCGCGATCTGGACGTGAACCAGGTGGTGAATGTCCATGTGAATGATGCCATCGCAGGGCTTTCGCCCGACGAGCAACTCGATCTTGAGCGTGCCCTGCCCGGCGAAACCGGCGTCTGCGACATAGCTGGTTTTATGCAGGCTTTGGCCGCCATTGGCTACGACGGCCCAGTGACCGTGGAACCCTTCAGCAAGCGTTTGAAAGAAATGTCGCCGGAAAATGCCGTGCGTGCAACAGCGGATTCTCTGCGGCGCAGTTGGGCGCTGGCAGGGCTGGACTTCCCTGGGTAAACGGATGAGCGTTAGAGCGGATGAGCGCAGTACTGACATTACTGCGCTCATCTGCTCTTTTGTTCTATCGTTCCAACGCTCCCCCGCTCCTAACCTCCTGGCACGTCCACTACCACAAATTGCCCTTCGTCCACACTGACATCGTAGGTTTCAGCCGTGTAGGGGCCTGGCAGATAACCGCCGATCTTGTCTGGTGCGGGCAAGCCCTCCACATGCACTTCGTAGGCACGCACACGGGTCTTGGCGGGATCAAACCAGGATTGGCCGGTGGTGATGTCAAATTCCCAGCCGTGCCAAGGACAACGAAGGATTTCGCCTCGCCGAGTATAGCTGTATTCCCCGCCGGGCGCGCTTGCCATCAAAAAACCGCTCACCCTGCCCTGGCAGAGTGGGCCGCCCTGGTGGGGGCAGCGGTTGCGCAGGGCATAGAATCTACCATTTACATTGAAGACGCCAATGGTGCGCCCCCCGATCTCCACAATTTTGCGCTCGCCCGGTGGAATCTCCTCCACGCGGGCGACGATATGTTTTGCCATCCGGTCATTCCCTCTTTGATCTGTAAAATTTACCCAGTCAGCGTCGTCCGCGTTCTATTCTTCACCCAGGTGGTACAGACGCCGGGCATTTTCTGCCATAAAATTGCGTTTGCGCACAGGATCCAGTTCAATCGGGAAGGCCTGATCGGGCGCGTCAAAATCCCAGTGGGGATAGTCGGTGGCAAAGAGCAACCGATCATCCATGTCGATCTGTTCGAGAAGTTGGCGGAAATGTTCCCGCTGGCGCGGTTCTTCCATGGGCTGGGTGCTGACCCAGAAATGCTCTCGGAAGATTTCGGAGGGTGGCCGATTGAGATAAGGCGTCTCTGCACCCAACTTGCGCCAAGCCGCGTCCATCCGCCACAACATCGGCGGAATCCAGGCAAAGCCGCCCTCGATCAACACGATTTGCAGGCCGGGGAAGCGCTCGAAAATGCCTTCGAAGATCATGCTGATCACCTGAGCCTGAAACGCCTGGGGCATGCCACCGTGATCTTCGATGTAGTGGCTAGGCCAGCCTGCGCCGGTGATGGGGCCACCGCCCGCGCCGCCAAAGTGGATGCCGATGGGCATGTTGTGCCGTTCAGCAGCTTCATACATCTTCCAATATTTGCGACGGCCTAGGGGTTCGCGGGTGCGCACAATGAGCAGGGCCTGCACAAAGGCGGGGTTGCCCCCCCAATGGTCGATCTCCGCCGCGGCCAGTCCGCCGTCTTCCCAGGGGACAACGACGGATGCGCGCAAACGCGGCTCTGGCTCCACCCAGTCGTGGAGTTGCCAGGTATTGACGGCCCGTGCCAGGGCCGCGCCGTAGGCAAGATTGCGCTGTTCGCCCACACCCACCAGAGGGTTGAGGATGCCATATTCGATAGCCCAACCATCGAGTAGTTGCTCTTGGAGAAAGTGCAGATTGGAGCCGGGTGGCCCACCGGCTGCGGGCCAGGAATCGTGGCGGGCTGCATTGGGCATGGCCCGTGGATAGTGGCTGCCTTGGTGGCCGCGCATCCCAAACATGCGGTGATGGTCCCGCCATTCGGGTGGCAGATAGTTGGTCAGTACATCCCCGGATGGGAATGCGATGTGGATGTCTGTGTCGATCACGGCCACATCGACGCGGGATGGGCGTTCCATTACGGGGGAAGGCGAAGGGGCGAAAGTCATGTGTACCTCCTGGGGTAAGGCGTTGGATGACCGACGACGGACGACCGACAACCAACGACAGTCGTCTGTCGTCCAGGGTCCGTCGTCAACTTTCAAGACCATAAAACGAGCGAGCGTTCTCGCTGCGAATTTTCTTTTCCCAGGCCACGGGCAAAGTGGCAAAAAGCTGGCTGGGCGAATCGTGCAGGTGAGGGTAATCCGAGCCGTAGAGCAGCATCTCATCCGATTCGATCTGCTCGACAATCTGGCGCAGATGGTCCGGGTTGTCTGGGCCGTCTACGGGCTGAATGGTCAGACGCAGATGTTCCCGCCAATAGTCCGATGGGGCGCGCTTGACCCAGGGCGTGTTGTGGCGTAGCCCTTTCCACTCTTTGTCCATACGCCACATGAGCGAAGGCAGCCAAGTGAAGCCGCTCTCGATTAAGACGACCCGGAGTTCGGGGAAGCGATCAAACGCGCCTTCCATTACCAAACTGGTGGCCTGGGATTGAAAAATCTGGGCCATCCCCGCGTATTCTTCAATATAGAGGGAGGGCCAGCCGCTTGGGGTGGGCGGGTTGCCTGCTGCACCGCCAAAGTTGATGCCGATCGCCAGCCCGTGGCGGGTGGCGGCTTCAAAAATCGGGTCGTAGCGGCGGTTGCCGTAGGGTGCTTCGGAACGCACGGGGACGATTACTTGCACAAAACCGGGATGATCGCCCCAGCGTTCGATCTCCGCTGCGGCCAGGGTGGGGTTCTGGCTGGGTACGACGATAGATGCGCGCAGGCGTGGTTCTTTCTCCAGCCACTCTTCCACCTGCCAGTGGTTGACTGCGCTTGCCAAAGCCACGGCAAGTTCTTCGTTGCGCACGCTCTGCACCCGGTAGGCACAGTTGAGGATGCCCATTTCGATGTTATCCAGCGCGTTTGTCTGCACTTCGTCCAGAGGCGGAATGGCTGTTGCGTCGGGTCGTACCGATGTGGGAATTGTGGCTGGATAGTCGGCGGCGTCCGGACCCAAAAAGGCCGATTCCCGGCAATAATCCAGCCAGTGGTCGGGCAGATAAGGGTAGAGCGTCTCCTTGGAGGGGACTTCGTTGTGCAGGTCACAATCGATGGTTTTCAGGTCGGCCATGGTGGTTTCCTGGGGGCGGGTGTGCGACAGGATCGGTTGGTGCATGATAACCTAAAAGCGGTGAGTGAGCAACCGGGATTTGGATTCTGTGTCGGCGGCTGCTATACTGCGCTTTGGATTTGTAGAGATTGATCTGGCGAATTGTTGGCCCCTTGGGCGTGAGGAGAGTTGTCATGGAATCTGTGTTGATGATTGCCACCATTATCATTGCTATCACCCTGACCGGTGTTGTTTTGGTGCAGGGGGCCAATAGTGGCCTTGGCAGTGCATTTGGCGGTGATTCTGGCATCTACCGCACCCGGCGTGGTGTGGAGAAGACTCTTTTTACAATGACAATTGCTCTGGCCGTACTGTTCTTGATCTTGAGCCTTGTCACGGTCGCAGTTGGCTAAGTTGTTTCCCCGTCTGCTCGCGAGAAGGCCAACCGCTTTTTCGGGGCTGGGTGAATCATGCACAATACTTCGCAACGGTTAGTCGATTCGGTCAATTCCCCTATACCTACAGCATCACTAGGGCGCTACATTCGATGGCAAGTTTTGATTGCCATCGGTGGCGTCTTTTTGTTGACTATGCTGTTGGGTGTGACGGCCTATAATGTCTCCACCGAGCTTGTGCCCGACCGTGGCGGTGTCTTTCGCGAGGGCGTGGCTGGCAATCCCCAATACCTGAACCCCTTGCTCTGCCAGACCCATGAAATTGATCAGGATTTATGTAGCCTGCTCTTCCGGGGGCTGACAAAGCTGGACGCCAATGGCCGGGTCATCCCGGACTTGGCCGAATCCTGGGCTGGCACGCCCGATGGTCTGACTTATACTTTTCGCCTGCGCAAGGATCAATTCTGGCACGATGGCGCGCCTATCACCGCCAACGATATTCTCTTTACTATAGGGATGTTGCAAGCGCCGGATACACCGGCTGTGCCCGATTTGGCGGAACTGTGGCGTTCGGTTGATGTTGAAATGGTGGATGCCCAGACGGTGCGGTTTGTGTTGGATGAACCATACGCTCCTTTCCTGGATTACACGTCGATTGGGCTGTTACCCACACATGTCTGGGGGGATGTGCCCCCATCGGGTTTGGCTTCCAGCCCGTTGAATCTGACCCCGGTAGGTAGTGGGCCGATGCGTGTGGTGCAATCGTCAGCCAGCATGATTCGGCTGGAGCCAAATCCGTATTTTGTGGGGGATGTACCCTATATTTCTGCCCTGGAATTTCATTTCTACCCGGATTATCCGTCGATCTATGCCGCGTATACCAAGGGCGAATTGGATGGGATTAGCCGGGTATTGCCCAGCGATCTGCCTCTGGCAAAAGCGCGGGAAGACCTACAACTATTTTCTGCCCTCGAGTCCGTCTATGTGAGTGTTGTCTTCAATCTGGAAAACCCCGACACACCATTCTTCCAAGAAAAACAGGTTCGTCAGGCTCTGCTCTATGGGTTGAATCGAGAGCAGCTCATTGCCCAAGCTGCATTTGGGCAGGGCGTGGTGGCAGATTCGCCGATCCCTGCCAATAGCTGGGCACACGCGCCCGATCTCCCCTCTTTTCCCTATGATCCGACCAGGGCCACCCGCATGTTGGATGAGGCCGGCTGGATTGATCGAGATGCAGATGGTGTGCGCGACAAAGAGGGGATTGCTTTGCGCTTTGTCCTTTTGGCAAATGATGATCCTGTACGGCGTCTGCTGATCGAAAAAATCAGCGCTGATTGGCGGGCCATCGGTGTGCAGGCTCTGCCCCAACCGGTCAGTTTCTCTGGGCTTGTCGGGGATTTTCTTGCGCCACGGCGATTCGATGCCAGCCTTGTCACGTGGAGCATCACCGGTGATCCAGACCCCTTTCCTTTGTGGCATAGCAGCCAGAAGGATGAAGGTGGGCAAAATTATAGCGGCTGGATGAATGAGGAAGCTGATAAGTTGATTCAGGATGCCCGGTCTACGGTTGACCGAAGCAAGCGCGAGGCCCTGTATGCCCGGTTCCAGCAACTCTTCCTGGACGATATGCCGGCCCTACCCCTTTACTATCCTGTCTATACTTACGGCGTGAGCGAACGGGTAAAAAATGTACAGATTGGGCCTCTCAATACCCCGTCAGATCGTCTTGCAACCTTTGCTGAATGGTACATTGTCACCCGCCGAGTACCAGTCAACCAGATGGCGGATGAACGAACTCCATAGCAAAAAAATCTCATGTGGATTTGACATCATTCCGGGGCCGATGATATAGTGAATCTTGTTGTTAGTGAGGTAGGCCGCAGTGGCGGAACTGGCAGACGCGCTACGTTCAGGGCGTAGTGGGCAATAGCCCGTGGGGGTTCAAATCCCTCCTGCGGCACCAATTGTCGAGAAAGCTTCAAGACTCGAACAGAAAGGCTCCGAGCAGTTTGCTCGGAGCCTTTCTGTTTGATATACTGCCGTCCAACATGATCGACTGTGGGTTGAATGTAGAGTTGAGATCGATTTGGAGCGTAGATGTGGCGTCGTCCTCTTCACAACCAAAGCAACGTATGTTGAAAAATGGTACAACCCCGCCTGATCGCGCACCGTCGAATCGTTCGATCCTGCTTCTGCTGGGTCTGGTGGTGGCTCTCTTTTTCGTGTTCAGCTATTTGGAGCGGATCAACACTTTGGCTGGGGTGCGTGCCGAGATTGCGTCATTGCAGAACGATGTGGCCCAGGCAGAGCAGCGCAATGCCGAATTGGAAGCCACCCGGCGTGAGGTTGCCGAGGCCGCCTATGTGGGCGAAGTCGCCCGCGCCGAATTGGGGTTGATCCAACCGGGTGACGATCCTTTTGTTGTTTTGGGCCAGCATGCACCTGCCACAACCAGCCCGGATAGTATAGCGGCCAGTA
>JAHEML010000684.1 GCA_024643705.1 Caldilineaceae bacterium
TGTTGGATTTTGGACCAGGACGCAGGTAGCGCGGCGTGGGAAGAGTCGACTTTTAGCGGCTATATCCGCGCCCATTCGCGTTAGAGTCATCTTCTTACGCCTCCATCCGTGGCTGATGCGCACGTGGCCTGTGGCTCTGCTGCTGATAGGTGCGGGTGTGGTTGGCGATAGTTGGCTGTTGACGGATGCGGGTTTGGCCTTGCTGGGTTTGATTGCCCTCGCCCGCCCAGAACTGTGGGTTGCGGCGCTGCTCTTTGGGTTGCCTTTCTATCTTCTCCCTCTGCCCATTTTACCGGGGCGTAGTCTGAATTTGATCGAAGTGGGCGTGTGGGGTGGAGTGGCTATTTTGGCAGTGAGTTGGACTTTTTTTCAACGCAGGGATGCAAAGCCGCAAAGTCGCGGAGAAAGAGAAGGAAAAAAAGAGGGCAAAAGGCAAAAGGGGAAGGCAAAAGTATCGACAGTGGCACATTTTGCGCAATTCGCAATGCGCAATTCGCAGTCCATCTTTCTTGCCCTCATCATCAGCATCGCACTGATCTCGGCTACGGCCGCGGCCCACGTGGATGTGGCCCTGCGCGAATGGCGCACGGTTTTTCTGGCAGGGGGTGGCTTTGCCCTGCTGTTGGGCGGGGTCTTTGCGCTTTCGGATGATGAGGAACGCAGCCGCCGGTGTCTGTTCAACGCCTGGTTGGCCGGTGGAACGACTGTCGCGATTATCGCACTCTGGCAGTTTGCCAGCGGGCAGATGATTATTCAGGCCGAAGGGGTGACGAGGGTGCGGGGGCTGTACGGTTCGCCCAACAATTTGGCGCTCTACCTGGAACGAACGGTGGCCGTGGGGATTGGATATTACGTATTGCGTGGTGCATTTTTCGATTCGCGGCGAGAGCGGTGGATTCGCAATGCGCAATTCGCAATACTTCTCCTGCCCCAAGTGGCTGCGCTGGTGCTCACCTTCAGCAAGGGCGCTCTTTTTCTGGGATTGCCCGCGATGCTGGTCACGTTAGCCGTGGGTGGCATGGTGTTGCTGGCTCGGCAGGGCAAATCCTTGCGCTTCTTGTGGTGGCTGGCAGCCATCAGTGGGGTGATCATGATGGGCATGCTCCCCTTTTTGAATACAGAGCGCTTTCGGCTGCTGCTCGATTTTGGCGCAGGCACAACGGGCGGTCTGCGGCTGAATCTGTGGCGCAGCGCTTGGGCCATGGCGTTGGATCATCCCTGGCTGGGGGTGGGGCCGGACAATTTTCTCTACGCCTATCGCAGCGACTATATTCTGCCCGCAGCCTGGCAAGACCCCAATCTGAACCACCCCCACGATTTCATTCTGGACTGGTGGACGAGGCTGGGGTTGCCCAGTCTGCTCTTGGCCGGGGCATGGCTGGGAATCGGGGTGAGGCGTTTGTGGGGGCAATTGCGCAACGGAGCGAACCCGGTGCTGGCCTTGGGCTGTCTGGCGGCTGTTGCTGCGGCCCTGGCCCATGGGCTGATCGACGCATCCTACGCGCTGCCCGATTTGATGCTGGTGTGGGTGTTGTTGATTTCTCTGCCTAGCGCGCGATATCCACAATCCCCTCGGCAAGAATTGCGCTGTTGATTTCCCCGGCGTGCACCCCCCGGATGATCCCCTTGCTGTCAATAAAAAATGTGGTGGGCAGCCCCATGATCCGATAGTCTCGCCCCACAGACATATCCCCATCCAGCAAAACGGGAAAGGTGATGCCCAATTCGTCCAGAAATGGGCCGACCACCGCACCCTCTTCGCCCTGATCCACCCCCACCACAAGCAGATCGTCCCCATAGCGTTCAAACGTGGCCTGGAGCGCGGGCATTTCGGCCCGGCACGGACGGCACCAAGTGGCCCAGAAATTGAGAATAACCGGCTTGCCCCGCAACGCGGACAAGCTGATGGCCTCACCCGTGTCGAAGCGGGTCAGAGTAAAATCGGGCGCGGGGTAATCTACCGCGGGCTGGGGGCCGAGAGCAGCCACGGCAGCGTCAACCGGCAGCCGGGTAACCCAGAGCCAACCACTGCCGAGGATGAGGATGGAAAAGAAGGCGAGTGTCCAACGGTTCATTGATTGCTCTCCGAAACGCGAAGCGTGAAACGTGAAAGTACACGACATTTCTCACGTTTCACGCTTCACCCATCTTTTGGTCTATTCCCACGAGCTGTGGAAGATGCCCGGCTTGTCAGTGCGCTCGTAGGTGTGTGCGCCAAAGAAGTCGCGCTGGGCCTGGAGCAGGTTGGCAGGCAAATTGGCTGTGCGGTAGCTGTCGTAGTAGGCCAGGCTGGCGCTGAAAGCCGGGGTGGGAATGCCCCGCTCGATGGCGGTCATCACAACCGTGCGCCAGGCGGGCAGCCGTTGAGACACAGCCTGGCGGAACTGGTCGTCAATCAGCAAGTTGACCAGCCCATTGTCCCGCTCGAAGGCTTCGGTGATGCGGTTGAGGAAACGGGCGCGGATGATACAGCCGTCCCGCCAGATGGAGGCGATCTCACCCAAATTCAGGTCGTAGTTGTATTCCTGGCTGGCGATGCGCAGCAGGGACATGCCCTGGGCATAGGCGCTGATTTTGCTGGCGTAGAGCGCGTCCCGCACCGCGTCGATCAGGGCCTGACGGTCGCCGGTGTAGGCTGTGGTCTCTGGCCCAGGCAGAAGGGCCGAAGCCGCCACCCGTTCGTCCTTCAGGCTGGAGATGATGCGCCCGGTAACAGCGCTGTTGATGGTGGGGATGGGCGCGCCGATGTCCATGGCGTTCTGGCTGGTCCACTTGCCCGTGCCCTTCTGCGCGGCCTTGTCCAATACCCGGTTGACCAGCGCGTCGCCGGTCTCTTCATCAATCCGGCGGAAAATCTTGCTGGTGATCTCGATGAGATAGCTGTCCAGCTCGCCGTCATTCCATTCAGTGAAGACATCCGCCAGTTCGGCAGCGGTCAGACCCAGCACCCC
>JAHEML010000685.1 GCA_024643705.1 Caldilineaceae bacterium
ACACCCAGACCGGGACCAGTGGGAAGCGTGAAGTAGCCCGCTTGACAGCCCATGTCTGTGTGCAGGAAAGCCAGGTTGCGGTCGAAGATGGAGTGCTGATACTCCTGCATCGCCAGATTGCCCAGGGTGGCGGCCACGTGCAGACTGGCTGCCTGGACAACACCAACATTGATTGTGGCGTGGGGCATCACCTTGCAGTGATACGCTTGGGCCAGATCGCAGATGCGCCGCATGCCCGTAATGCCTGTGTGCGCAATCTCAGGCTGGATCACATTCATGCAGCGCCGAGAAAAACGGGGCAGGTATTCGTAGACAGTGCGCAGTTCCTCGCCGATGCCCACCAGGGTTTTGACAGACGCGGCCACCTGGGCCTGGCCTTCGATATCTTCGGGCGCGACCGGAGCTTCGGCCAGGTAGAGGTCGTGTTCACAAAGCTGATCGATAAGACGGATGGCTTCCAGCGCGGTGTAGTGCCAATGTAGATCAACAAGAATCTTTGGCCCTGGCCCGATGGCTTCCCGGATGGCGCGCATTTCGGCCAGCTCGCCCGCGTCTGCCACTGCGCCGGCGAACTTCAGAGCGGAGAAGCCCCGCTCCATCCAGCTTTTTGCCAGCGCGGCCCGCTCGGCTACTGTTTTCCCAGGCAGACCAGAGACATAGGCGGGAATGCGATCATGCCGCTTTCCCCCCATCAGTTGCCAGACGGGTTGCCCCAGCAGTTTGCCCCGCACGTCCCACAAAGCCATGTCCAGCCCGGCGATGGCGTCCAGTGCGTAGCCGCCGAAATAGCCCCGCACCCGCTGGCTGTCGTAGAGGTCTTCGTAGATGCGTTCCACATCGTGGGGGGTGCGCCCGATCACGAAAGGGACGAACACTTCTTCCAGAATTGTCTTCGCCACTTGGGGCGCGACCACGCCGAAACATTCGCCCCATCCCACCACACCGCCCGTGGTCGTCACCTTCACCAGCAGGGTCTGGTCGTGAATGCTGTAGATGGTGCGATTGCCGGGGCGGATGATGTAGCCCTTTTCGTTGGGCCGGTTGCCCTCTTCCAGCGGCCCCAGGTAGGGGGTGTCCCGCGGGATGCGCAGTGGGTAGAGTTCGATTGTGTCGATGGTTTCGGTCATTGGGTTGTTCTGTCCTTGGCCTGGAAAAGCAAGTTGTGTGCTGCTGGAAACTCTATGTCTGAGAACAATCAGCGAATATCCGCCTTCAACCGCGGCTCAACTTATACGGTAAAAAGTGGCTCCACGTCCTGCAGAATCGCGTCCAACTCCCGGTTGTCGGCGGCGTCCAGGTATTTGCCCGGCGCACGGCTGATGGTTGTAGTGAATATCCCCCGCCGCTTCAGCACCTCTTTGTATGTGGCTACTCCGTGCATCCGCTCAAAATTGATGAGCGGCAGCAGTTGGTTAAAGAGTTTGCGCGCGCCCGCTTCGTCCCCGGCCACCAACCTGTCCCAAATTGCCACATGCACTTCGGTCGACTGGCAGGCGGGCATGTTGCCGTGTGCCCCCCGGTTGAACTCGTCGATCATGAAGATGCCGCCTTGACCACCGAACACGCCTTTGCAGGCATCCCCCGCCGCTGCCAGCGTGCGGCTGATCGCCCGCGGCTCCGGCAGAGTCTCCTCTTTCAAATACTGCACCCACTCCAACTCTTTGCACATGCGCGCTAAGAGTTCGGAACTCATGGGCGTGCCAGCAGGCCCCGCGTAGTTTTGAATGAAAATGGGGATGCTCAGATTGTCGGAGAGCGCTTTGTAAAAGGCGTAACAGCCGTCTGGGCCGGGGGAGAGAATGGAGGGCGGCATCGCCATCACTCCATCTGCGCCCACCTTTTGGGACCAGCGACTGAGGGCAACCGCCGGCAGCGCGTGGCCGTGATTGGTGGTGGCGATGACCGGCACGCGCCCAGCAGTTTCTTCCACCACAATCTCGATCCAGCGCTTGCGCTCGTCGTCCGAGAGAGTAGGGAATTCGCTGGCATTGGCCGGGCCAACCAGGCCCGCTGCGCCGGCTGTGATGCAGAAATTCACCTCCCGGCGCAAGGAGGCTTCGTCCAGTTCATAGTTTTCCAAAAAAGGGGTGACGACAATCACAAAGATACCGCGCCAGGGCTGGGTCATTGGGCTGCCTCCAGGTGTGGTGGGTGAGGAGAGGGACGCGCAACAATCGCCGTCAGTGTAGCCGCGGGCTGGTGAGATGTCAAAAGCGTTTTAGTGAATGTGATTTCTCACTTGTGCCATCAGTTATTGCGGGTATAATGAAATGGTTGTACATGTTCGCGGCTTCATACAGACTGGGTTGCGCGGAAACTATCACCCCACCTACGCAACACGAAATACGCACCACGAAAGGACCCCCACATGAAAATCACCGCTGTACGCGTCTTTGAGCTTAAAGGCATTTTGGAACACAAGGGCGAGTTCTGGGAAGAACGGCTGATCCGCCCGGTGGATATCTACCCCGAACACAAAGTCGAAGGCCCTGGCTGGACGGAAAAGGTCGGCCCGGACGCTTTTCGCATCACATCAAACTTTGTACAAATCGAGACCGACGACGGCGTGCATGGCATCGGCGGCCCTTTCCCCGAAGAACAAGCCTACATCATCGTCAAACAGATTGCCCCCCTACTCATCGGCCACGACCCCCTGGCAATCGAGCGCATCTGGGATCGGGTCTACCGCTCCATGGTGCATGGACGCAAGGGCACGGCCATGATGGCTCTCAGCGTTGTGGACTGCGCGTTGTGGGATTTGAAAGGGCGCTGGTTTAACGCACCCGTGTACCAACTGTTGGGCGGCCCCGTGCGCGAGAAAATCCCCGCCTATGCCAGCGCGCTGGGCTATTCGCTGGACCCCGAACTGGTGCAGGAGCGGGCGCAGATGTTTGTGGAGCAGGGCTATACCGCCACCAAATGGTTCTTTCGGGATGGCCCCACCGACGGCA
>JAHEML010000047.1 GCA_024643705.1 Caldilineaceae bacterium
CGGGTTGCGCCCGTGCAGCAGGGCTTCTATTTCGTCAACGATTCCATGAGCGCAGATGGCCGCTACCTCTGGTTCTACTGCGCCTTTCCGCCCAACCTGAATCGCAGCCTGGGCGTAATCGATTTGACCGACGGCAGCGTGCGCCATTTCCCCGAGACCAATGCCAAAGGCGCGTATGTGGCCCCAGAGAGCGGTGACCTCTACTGGTGCGAAGGCGCGGCCCTCTGGCGACGAGGGCCAGATGCGGACTCTCTTCCGGTCTGCGTCAACCAGCTCCCCAGCGAACTGATTGGCAACCGCAGCGTCACCAGTTTGGCCTCACACCTCACCCGTTCTGCCGATGGCAAGGAATTTTTCATCAACGCCTCGGTCGGGCTGGCCTATATCTTCGGCAGCCTGCCCATCGACGGTGGCCCCTTTGAAACCTGGTGGCGCTTCGATCGCCATCACAACCACGCCCAGTTCAGCCCCACCGACCCGGACACAGTTCTCTTTGCCCAGGAATTTCACAGCGACCAGATCACCGGTCTGCGCCTTCCCATCACCAACCGGCTGTGGACCATGACCCGTGGCGGCCAGCCCCGCCCCATCCTGCGGGAGCCGCGCTTTGTCTCCCACGAGTGGTGGGACGCCGACGGGGAACACGTCTGGTGTGTGGATGTGCCCAACAAGAACGAGACCCTGCGGGTGCGCCTGGCCGACGGCGAAGTGGAGCGGATCGCCTTTCCACGCCAGTGCTGGCATTCCCACAGCAGCCGGGATGGAGGGCTGATTGTCGGCGATTCCAACAACGGCTTCTTCCGAGGCTGCGCGTCTACGGTTCACTTTATGAATCGTGACACCGGGAAGATCGTCGTCCTGGCCGAGCACGCCGAGCGCGCCGATTATGTGGGCCGCAACTATCACATCGACCCCCATCCCCGCTTCTGCGCCAACGACAAATACGTCATCTTCACCACCACCCTCCTGGGCAAGATTGACCTAGCCATCGTGCCCGTAGAGCAGTTGCTCCAGGCGACCGTGTGATATTTCATCGTACGATTCAACGACAGAGACGAAAGGATCATCCCGTGACCATACCCACCCTCCCCCTCAGCGATGGCTATACAATCCCCCAGATTGGCCTGGGAACCGCATCGCTCAACGACGAACAGATCGCACCGGTCATTGTCAGCGCAATCGAAGCCGGCTACCGTCACATCGATACAGCCTTCCGCTACAAGAACCAGCGTGGCGTGGGCAAAGGCATCCGGGATAGCGGTATCGCCCGCCAGGAGGTCTTTGTTACAACCAAGTTGGATGGGGAATTTCAAGGCAACGACCGGGCTATTGCTGGTCTGGATGAGTGTCTGCGCCAGCTTGACCTGGACTACGTCGATTTGCTCCTCATCCACTGGCCCCTGCCCCAGCGTGATGAATATGTCTCCACCTGGAAGACGTTCGAGACATTGGCCGATTCTGGCAAGGTCCGCTCGATTGGTGTCTCCAACTTCAAGCCGGCCCACCTGGATCGGCTCTTGGCCGAAACCACGATCCGCCCTGTCGCCAACCAGATTCAGCTAAACCCCCGTATCACCCGCTCCGATCAGCACGCCTATGATCAGGCCCACGATATCGTCACAGTAGCCTGGAGTCCGTTGGGGCAAGGCAAGGGGTTGCTGGACGAGCCAACGTTGCAAACACTTGCTGCAACCTATGGCAAGACACCGGCGCAGGTTGTTCTCCGCTGGCTCACCGGACTGGGGATTGTGGCGATTCCCCGGTCGTCGAACCCAGAGCGGCTTCGCCAAAACATCGATATCTTCGATTTCACCCTTACCGCGGCCGAGATGGACGCGATCTCGGCGCTCGACACGGGTGCAGAGAAGCGTGTCGACTCCGACACAAGCGGACACTGATACAGAACGAATCAGAAGGAATAGGAAAAAAGATGAGCGAATATATCCCCAGCCCCAGCAAATGGGTAGCAGACCAGGTGGCGCTGTATGAAGGCAGCGGTGGAAAGGAAGGCTTGACTCTGCGAGACACGGGTCTCCCTGTCATCATTGTGACCAATCGTGGCCGAAAGACAGGCGCCATCCGCAAGACCCCTTTGATGCGTGTGGCGGATGGCAACAACTACATTTTGGTCGCCTCGCAAGGGGGCGCGCCCAAGCATCCTGTCTGGTATCACAACCTGAAGGCAGAGCCGAGGGTCGAGATTCGGGACAAGACAGACGTGTACGAGATGCGAGTGCGAGAAGTGGTAGATGCAGCCGAGCGAGAGCGGCTGTGGGCCAAGGCCGTGGCAGCGTTTCCGCCCTACCAGGCATATCAGGAGAAGACGGAGCGGGTGATCCCCCTCCTGGTGGCAGAACCAGTGGCGTGAACAGGGTCATGAACAGCGTTATTCGAGGTCGATCTGACACCTTCATTGGCAAAGAGAGGAAATATGAAATTATTGCTCACCTCTGGTGGCGTCACCAATCCCAGTATCCGGGACGCGCTCATAGAGCTGCTGGGCAAGCCCATCGCTGAGTGCAGCGCGCTCTGCATCCCGACGGCGCAATGGGGCCACCCGATGTGCGGGCCAGCCTCGGCGCGGGGCTTCGTTGTCGGCGGCCCGCCGTGGCACACCATGAACGGCCTGGGCTGGAAGTCGGTGGGCCTCCTCGAACTCACCGCACTGCCCACCATCGGTGAAGAGCGCTGGGTTCCCTGGGTGCGGGAGGTCGATGTCTTGCTGGTGGATGGGGGCGATGCGACCTACCTGTGCCATTGGATGCGGGCGTCCGGGTTGGCAGATCTCCTGCCGTCCCTGTCCGAGACCGTCTGGGTGGGTGTGAGTGCTGGCAGCATGGTGATGACCCCCCGCATTGGCGCCTACTTTGTGGAGTGGCGCTCCGCACCGGACGACCAAACTTTGGGTGTCGTCGACTTCTCGATCTTTCCACACCTGGGCCACGAGATGATGCCGGGGAACACGTTGGCCGACGCCGAACGATGGGCAGCCGACATCGCGGGTCCGGCGTACGCGATCGACGACGAGACCGCTATCAAAGTAATTGACGGCGCAGTCGAGGTTGTCTCCGAAGGCCATTGGAAACGGTTTGCGCCCTGATCGGGGGAAGTGGTTCAAGGTTATTGCTGGTGGGATACCACGTAGTACCGAGACGAGAAATATGGGTTCCGTGCCGATCCCACGTTTCTCATCTCTTCTTAATAGGGAAATCTATAGGGAAATCTATAGGGAAATCTATTTGGAAAGCCTGTGATTGTCTTGCCGAGGCCTTGCCAAAGTCCGTTTGACATGACACTAATTCGCTCGTACACTGACTCAAGGGTCTGGCTCCAAAGCACAGACCCACTTCAACCGAAGCAGCCCACACTCACATCTTTACCAAACAGGAGAACAACGTGCAATCAAACATCCACTTTGCTATGGGCGGCGGTATTTTCGGCCAGTTCACCGCCGAATCCGCCCAGCTGATCGCCAAACACGGTTTGCCTGGCGTCGAACCCTATCGGGGCTGGCTGCTGGACTGGCTCGACAAACCCCAGGCGCTGAAGGAGCTTCTCGACCAGCACAGCATCCGGCTGATTACCGCCTCCAACGGTGGGCCGGGCCAAGCCACCGAGTTCATCGATCCATCCAAACGCGCCGAGACCGTGGCCGATCACGTGGCCTTCTGCCGGGATTTTCTGCTGGTTTTCGGCTGCACCCACTTCAAGATTAATATGGGTGCGCGCCCGGAGAAGGGAACCACCACGGAGGACATTAGAGCCATCGCCGCAACTGTGACCGAAATCGGCAAGCGCACTCTGGACATGGGGGTCACCATCGCCCCTCACCCACACATTTGGGGACCCATCGAGCGGCCCGAAGAGGTGCGCGCCCTGCTCGACCAGACCGATCCCGACATCGTCTCCTGGATTCCCGACACCGCACAGCTCAACCTGGGTGGGGGTGATCCCGTGCAACTGATCGACGATTACTACGACCGACTGGCTGCCATCCACTGGAAGGACTCCAAGGCGTCTTATCGGGGCTACACCGGCCCCACGCCGACAAAGGAGATGCACGCGGAAGAAATTCTGTACAAGGATTTGGGGGCTGGCGGCGTGGATCATCCGGCCATTTGGGAGATGCTGGTACAGCGAGGCTATAACGGATGGATCACTCTCGATCTTGACCCGCCTCGGCCCGCCGAAGGCGAAGGCTCGGTAGATGACAAAATCGGGATCAATTGCAACTATTTGCGAGAAACGCTGAATGTTGCCCACTTCTAGACACGGTGAGCAGCAGCCAAGATAGCAGCGAAATGAAGGAGAAATAGAGTTGGAAGCAGAAAAGCCGGAAGGGCTACTCCCAATACTCAAAGCCCGCTTTGAAGCGAACAGAATTCGCCACAAACTTATCCAATGGGCCGATGTGCAGATCAAGCTGGATGCTAACCCAGAAAAGCTGCGTTCGCTGGCGAAAATGGAAAAGACCGGCGGCGAACCGGACGTAGTGGGCTACGACGACGCGACCGGCGAATACATCTTCTACGACTGCGCAGCCCAAAGCCCCAAAGAGCGCCGCAGCATTTGCTACGATCGGGCCGCGCTGGATGCCAGAAAAGCCAACAAACCCAGAGATAGCGCCCTGGATATGGCCGCGGCCATTGGCATTGTGATCTTGACCGAAGAAGAGTACCGGGCACTGCAAGAACTCGGCGAGTTTGACACGAAAACGTCCAGTTGGGTGCAGACTCCTGCCATGATTCGGGAACGGGGCGGCGCGCTCTTCTGTGATCGCCGTTATGATCACGTCTTCACCTATCACAACGGCGCGGACTCCTATTACGCGGCCAGGGGCTTCCGCGGCTCGCTGCGGGTTTAAGCGTGACTCAGGCCACAACTGAAAAGCAAAATCCGAGACGTGAGATCGCCATCCGATCTCACGTCTCGCTTTTCATATTTCAAGCCGCATTGCGTGCACAGCTCATCCGATTTTCAACATCCGTTTGACACAAGACCTATTCGCTCGTACACTGATCCAATGCAGCGAGACGAAACGATTCGTCGCTTTGACCGGCTGGTCATCGCTTCGACCGAAGGAAGGTTTGGTAATGCGAACCCACGCACAGAAACCGGTAACAACCACACAAACATCAATGGGGAATACTCCGCTACCTGGCCATATACGCTTCTTGCCGCGCGCCGAAACGAACTCGACCCCAATACCAGCCGGGCAACAACTCTTCCGCGACCCGGCAGGGCCGGGTCCAGCCGTCGCGCCGTCTATTGTCCACGGTGTGCTTCGAAGCCCAGGCCAATCACTGCCGGCCCATGTGCAACAGCAAATGGAGCGTGGCCTGGGCCACAACTTTGGCGATGTGCGCGTCCACACCGACCAACGAGCCAGTGCATCCGCCCAAGAAGTCAGTGCCCACGCGTACACCGTAGGCCGACAGATCGTCTTTTCGGCGGGCCGTTTTGAACCGGCAACCCCTCAGGGCCGGGAACTACTGGCCCACGAGCTGACCCACGCTGCGGAGCACCCATATGGTGCGCCGACTCCATCTGGTGATCTGCGCATCAGTTCGCCCGCCGAACCGGCTGAGCAACACGCGGTCAATGTCTCCAAAGGCAGAGCCGGGACGGCGTCGATTGCTTCTGCTCAACCGACGCTCTTTCGTACTCCGGATCCAGTTCAGGCTCCTCCTACCCCAACGCCAGCCCCTGCCCCAGTTCCGCTTGCCAATATCTCGGTTAATCATGATCGCGTGACTGTGCCGCCGGTGGCGGGGCTTGCCTTTGCTGCAAGCCCTATGCCCACCACCGCCACAGGCGTGAACTTCTCGCTGGTTGGCGACAATGCCACCATCGCGTCTGGGACCAGCATCAGCAGCACCGGCGCGATCACCGTGGCGGCTGGGCAAGCCGGCGGCAGTGCCCACGTTCAAGCAGTTCAAACCATCACCGCACCCGATGGTTCCTCGACCACCAGCACCATGACAGCCCCCTTCAATTTTAATGCCATCCCGTCGGGGATATCCAGCACCAGCGCGTCCCCTGGCAGTTCAACCAGCCTCTATGGTGGCAATTTCACCCACACATTTAGTTCCCCTGGTGGCGGGCAAACCGCTTTGGAGCGCTCCCGCGTCAACGAGATGTTCCCCGCGGCAAGCGGCAGGACTCTTGCCCTCACAGGGCCAATCGGCAGTCTGTCGATCACGGTCAACGATCCTGATGCTGCGACCAGTGGCTGGGATTTGGATTCTTCTGGCGACATGCTTGCGGCAGACCATGTGACCTGGGCCAATACCTTTTCGGCCCGCCCGTTCGTCGCCAATGCATCCAATCCAACGCCCACCAATACGCTCCCTCAGGCGCTCACCGCCACCCAGAATTTCCGTAACCTGACCTACCCCGACAGGACCTATGGGGCCACGGTTGTGGCTTCCACCACCCATCGGCGGGCCTTTGAGGAGCGCAACAACCAGATTAAAGCCGTGACCAGCGCCAATGCCACGGGAATCAATGAGGAGGTGGAGGAGGATTATGTGGGGCCAACCATTTTCCGGCGCGCCGCTGCATCGCCGACCTCTATCCCTGTGGTCGCACCCACACCACGTGGCGGCAGCGCACCCACGCCAACGACTTCGACCATCACCGTGGACGCCGAAGGGCAGGCCGCCACACCCACATTTACCATTCAATCACCTAACCTGGGCTGTACGATTACCCGGGCCGGGGTACTCACGCCGGGCACAACCGCCGGCATTGTCACCGTGCGCGCGGGTAACCGCACAAATTATGACGAAGTGACCGTTACCCTGACCCCATTGCCCGCACCAGCACCAGCACCGAGTCCGACACCGGACGCGGGGACGCCGGAATCAGCGCCACCGAACGAAGCCCCCGATGCTGCCCCATAACAAATGGGAGATCAAAAACAAACGGGAGA
Source organism: Caldilineaceae bacterium (assembly GCA_024643705.1). GTDB lineage: Bacteria > Chloroflexota > Anaerolineae > Caldilineales > Caldilineaceae > JACQGT01. The sequence goes on from JAHEML010000047.1 coordinate 6,935, forward strand.
TCAAACGATGAAAACAGTTGGCTACCAAACCCCCGGCCCACTTGACCGGGACCATTCTCTGGTGGACATCACAGTAGAAACCCCAACGGCCCAAGGCCGCGACTTGCTTGTCAAGGTCTACGCGGTTTCTGTCAACCCGGTGGATACCAAAATGCGTTTGGGTGCAGCGCCCCCAGACGGCGAGTGGAAGATTCTCGGTTTCGACGCATCGGGTGTGGTAGAAGCCATTGGGCCAGAGGTGGAGAAGTTTCAAACGGGGGACGTCGTCTACTATGCCGGTTCGATTGCCCGGCCCGGAACCAATAGCGAGTTTCACCTGGTCGATGAACGAATTGTTGGTCGCAAACCGGCCAGCCTGAACCACGCCGAGGCGGCGGCTCTGCCACTCACCACCCTCACCGCATGGGAGATGCTCTTTGACCGGCTCGATGTGAACCGGGTTCCTGCCCAGGGAGGCGACAAAATCCTGGTGATTGGTGGCGCAGGCGGGGTCGGTTCCATCGCCATCCAGCTGCTGCGGGTGCTGACCGATCTAACGGTGATCGCAACGGCCTCGCGAAGGGAAACCCAGGCGTGGGTACGCGAACTGGGCGCGCATCACGTCATCGATCATCGTGAACCAATGGCCCCCCAAATCGAAGCCCTGGGCCTGGGCGCGCCGGGCTTCGTCTTTTCCACCAACGCCACCGCCATGCATTTTGGCGACATTGTCCAGTTGATCGCGCCCCAGGGCCGGTTTGGGGCCATCGAAGGGCTGGACGGTGTCAACGTGGCCCAACTCACCCAGAAATCTGTCTCGCTCCATCCCGAATTGATGTTCACCCGTTCGCTCTTTGACACACCCGATATGGGAGAGCAGGGAAAGCTGTTGGACGAAGTAGCGGGTCTGGTAGACAGTGGACGCATCCGCTCCACGGCAACCGAAGTCGCGGGCATCATCGATGCGGCCACCCTGCGCCGGGTGCATGGTCAGATCGAAAGCGGGTCTGCTAAGGGCAAAATTGTGCTGGAAAGTTTTAGGAGTGGACCGGAGCATTGAGACTCCACGTGAAAAACGTGTGAGGGTTTCGCAGTTCGCGTGGGGTGATAGATTGAACTTCTGGCTCTTTGGGGTTTTAGGTGGTCAGGCAGATCAGCGCTGATTGAGAAGGCGACGCTTAAGATAGCGACGCTTAAGAAAGCGGCGCTTAAGAAAGCGGGTGCTTTTTCCAGCCATATCGAAATCAAGCGGGTCACTTCCTGAATTCCGGTTGATCTGAACTTCTGTGCTCCCAAGAGTTGGTATCATACATCCATTAGTGAGCAGTGGTGCAGTAGAAGATGGGGCAAAGCCAGTACCAGTGTAGACCATAAGCCAGCGCAATGAGCACAGCGCTGGACAAAATCCACTTGTGGTAGATGAGCCGCATCCGTAGCGTGTGGGCAACCGTGTCCGCACGCTTTTCGCGCCACATGATCCAAGCCAAGAGAAATGTGTAGATTTCTGTGAGAAAAATAGGGTTCAGCAGATAATTGAGCCGCCTGTCTTCCACGATGAGCCGGATAGGTGGACTCATTCGAAAGTAGGTATCCGACAGAGGGTAGAGCATCTTCACGCCGACGAAAATGGCATCGGTGATCAGGTGAGTGAATGTGCCAATGAGCAAGGCAAGGGCGAGGGCGGTGAGGAGATAACGAATGCGCGGGCGCAAAACCCCGCCGAGAATCAACAGGGTAGCACACATCAACCAGAAAGCAGGTGTATGTGTGATCGCGTTGCGGTGGGTTGCCAGCGAAGCAAAAAGGATGTCTACATCCGGCAGCACCCCGGCCCCAACCCCCACAGCGTAGACCATGCGTTCCTGTCGCGGTGATAGTCCCTGATTCCACAATTTGTGTGACAGGTTTGTTGTGATGTAGGAAGCCGGAAGATGTGCGAAGATCATCGCTTTTTGCCCCTGAAAACGTTTTTCGGGAGCAAAAACGTTCTGCTTAAGCCTTTGGTTCCGGATGGGGCCAATGGAGATGTCGTGACGAAACACCGGGGACTTGGGCCGGTGAATACCCACAGAAGATAGCATGATTCCACATGCTCTGGCCCCCTTCACGCTTGGTAATTGCTGTCACGGGCGCTATACTTGCAGAACGCGTGTGCTGATTTTCTGCTTCTCACTTACTTTCGGAGTATCTACAAATGAACCGAACGAATCCAAAGGCCGACTTCTTTTTTGTAAAAGCCGAACAGTGGCAGGATGAATTTCAAACCTTGCGAACGATCATGCTCGGCTGCGATCTGACAGAGGAACTGAAGTGGGGCTGCCCCTGCTATACGTCCGGGGGCCAAAATATCGTTCTGATCCACGGATTTAAGGAATATTGCGCGTTGCTCTTTATGAAGGGCGCACTCTTGCAGGATGCCGAGGGGGTTCTTATCCAGCAGACGGAGAATGTGCAGTCGGCGCGCCAGATTCGTTTTGCCGCCCTGGAAGAAATCGTCGCATTGGAGCCGGTGTTGAAAGCCTACGTGGAACAGGCCATTGCCGTGGAGAAAGCCGGTTTGGAGGTGGAATTCAAGCCCACGGAAGAATTTGCCTATCCCGAAGAACTCATCGATAAATTGGAGGAAGTTCCCGGCCTGCAGGACGCGTTCGAAGCCTTAACGCCAGGACGACAGCGAGGATACCTTCTCTACTTTGCCGGAGCCAAACAGTCCAAGACCCGCACGGCGAGGATTGAAAAATGGACACCGGCAATACTCGAAGGCAAGGGATTGAACGATTAGCAAGTTCACCAGGAGGGGCAGATGGAACAGGTAGAAGGTTCGACCCTGGATGTGATCTACGAGAACTGGCGGGGCTATCAAGCAAAACTGCGGGACTGCATCGCGCCCTTGACCGCAGAACAATTGGCGCTGCAACCAGCCCCGCATATGTGGCCCTTGGGGCAGGTCGTGCAGCATATCATTTCTGTCCGTGCCGGTTGGTTCAGCGCAACCCTGCAGGATGCAGATGCGGCCATGAACGCGTACATGGAGTGGGGCCAACGGGACTCGCCAGCACGCAGCGGAGCGCAGATGGCACGCGGTCTGGATGAGACGTGGGCATTTATCGAAGCCCGCTTGCAGCGCTGGACAGCCGACGATTGCGCCATCACCTTTCCCGACGAATGGGAAGGCGAGATATTCCAGGTGTCGCGCAGTTGGGTGATCTATCATGTGATGGAGCACGACCTGCATCATGGCGGCGAAGTTTCGTTGATCCTCGGCATGAATGGGCTGCCTACCCTGGACCTTTGACGGGCAAAAGCGTGCTCACTCTGCCGTTTCCTTCTGGCCTCTCTCCTCGCGAAACAAAATGTACAGGCCGCTGCCAAGGGTCAGCAGCGCGCCGGCCCATGTAGCCCAGGTGGGAACCTCTCGCCAGAGCAGGTAGCCCCACATCACATTGATGGGTAGTATCACATATTCGAAGGGTGCTGCAACCGAGGCCCGGGCCAGACTGTAGGCCCGGGCCATGCAATACATGCCCCCGGCCCAGATCAGCCCCAGAGCGGAAAAGATGAGTGCATCGGATAGGGAGGGCATGACCCACCCCCGAAAGAGAAATGCAATGCTGGGATGAGCGTTTGGCGTCTCGCCGAAAAGGATCGCCAGGGGCGATAGCACAGTGGCTGCCACAAGGTAGATCAGCGAACTGTAGTAGGCCATTGTAGCGCTGCTGTCTGTCGTTCTGAGTCGCCGGGTAACGATGATCGACGACGCATAAAAGAGCACCGAGAGCAGAACGAAGACCGACCCCAGATTGAAACTGGACGTTCCTGGACGGACAATCAGCAGGACACCCGTAAAGCCCACCAACAGGGCTATCCAGCGGCGCGGTCCCACCAACTCGCCCAATAGAAAGACGGCCAGCAGGGTAATCATCAGCGGGCCAGAAAATTTGATGGCGGCGATTTCGGCCAGGGGCAGGGCAGCCAGGCCCATAAAATGGGTGGTGTACGAAAGAAAAAGGAAGATGCCCCACAGACTTTCCAACCGAGGCTGTTGGGTCGTGGGCCAGCCCCATCGCCCTTCCAGCCGGAAG
>JAHEML010000686.1 GCA_024643705.1 Caldilineaceae bacterium
AGAGGAAGCATGGATAAGAAAGCGATCCTACGCCCGGAAGAGAGTCGCTTTGGCTGTGGGGCGACGACGCAGAAAGGAACGATGGAGTTCAAAGGGAGTGCGATAGTCAAGTGAAAGATGTGGACGTTCATGATTGTAAAGCCAGATGGCCTGGAAGACGGCCAGACGGGCCTGTGCAATGGTGGCAAAACGGTGGCCTAACCCATATTCGATTTTGAGAATGCCATTGACCCGTTCGGCCAGAGCGTTGTCGTAACAGTTGCCGGTCTGGCCCATGCTGGAGCGGATATGGCGCTTGGCCAATTTGCGCCGATAGGAGCGACAGGTGTACTGGACACCGCGGTCGCTGTGGTGAATCAGACCCTTGGGCAGAGTTACCTGGGCTTTGACCGCTCTGAGCAAAGCTGCTTCAGCACCCTCCACTGCAAGGGAAGTACTCACATCTGCCCCGACGATGTAGCGGGAATGAGCATCGGTGAGCAGGCTCAGATAGCAGAAGCCTTCATCCGTATCCAGATAGGTGATGTCGGCTACCCAGGCCTGGTTGGGTGCTGTGAGTTCGGCTTTTTCCAGCAGATTCTCACAGCGCCAGGCCCCAGCCCAGGTGGTGCGCCGACTACGGGGCTTGCTGGCGACCAGAAGGTCATGCTTGGCCAGCACGCCGAAGAAACGGTCCCGTCCAATTTGGATGCCTGCCAAATCCAAGCGAGGTGAAAGAATCCGGTACAGTTTGCGTCCGCCTAGGTACGGGTGAAAACGTCGCCAACGCAGCACTTGGGCACAGATAACCTCCTCCTCTTGCTGGCGCAGCGCCTTGCGTCCTTTCTTTTGATAGTGAGCCTGACGGCTAATTCCATGCCACCTGCACAGCTTTTCCATGGAAGGGGAGTTTGGCGTCTCTTGGCCTAGCTCGTGAGCTTCGTCGATGACTTGCGTACGGCTTTTTTTTTCAAATCAATGCCGTACTCCCGTTCGGCCACCTGCACCATCGCCTGGTACATAATCTTGTCCAGGGTCACCTGGGCCAGAGCCGATTCCAGTTCTTTAACCTGAGCTTCCAATTCTTTCACTCGATTCGCTTCGTCTATATGTTGTATGCGCATCACTTTGCTCCGTAACCCTTCCTGTCCATAGCTTTCTACCCAGCGTTCGATCGTTCCATTGCCTGTGATTCCGTAGCGCCTCTGCAACTCATACACCTTTGCACCAGATTCGTACTCTCTTACGACATGTTGTTTGAATGCCATACTGTACCGCTTGATTAGTGTCTTTGTCATCTTTCAGAGTCTCCTTCTCACCTTGACTCTGTCAATATATATCAGGACGGTACAATCCATCTCGATATTCATATCTGATGGTCATATCTGATTTTCGTGTCTGATTTTCGACAATAGGGAGGATAAACGATGGCAGAAATCGTACTATTTCACCACGCCCAGGGAATCACGCCCGGCGTTGTCGCGTTTGCCGACCAACTGCGCCAGGCCGGGCATATCGTGCACACACCCGATCTGTTCGATGGCCACACTTTCGAGAGTATCGAGGCGGGTATGGGTTACATCCGGGAAATCGGCTTTGGCGAGGTGATGGCACGGGGGGCACGCTCGGTGGAAGGGCTACCCACCCGGCTGGTCTACGCCGGCTTCTCTCTGGGTGTGGTCCCGGCGCAGATGTTGGCCCAGACCCGCGCCGGTGCGCGCGGCGCGCTCTTCTTCTACTCCTGCGTGCCCGTTGCAGAGTTTGGCGAACGCTGGCCCCAGGGTGTGCCAGTACAGGTCCACGGCATGGACGCCGACCCTTTCTTTGTGGATGAAGGTGACATCGACGCAGCCCGGGCACTTGTGGCAGAAGCCGAAAATGGGGAGCTATTCCTCTACCCTGGCAACCAGCACTACTTCGCCGACAGTTCCCTGCCCTCCTACGATGCTGAAGCATCTGCTCTGCTGATGGAACGGGTGCTGGGTTTTCTGGCGGCGCGGTAGTCAGATGAAACTGGACCGGTGGAACACAGGGGAAGTACAGGGCTACTTACCGCGTACCTGATTTTGTCAGTTGCACTGGGCGGTATTGCAGATTGGAACGGTCCAATATAGACACATTCCGGTGCGGAGAGAAACAATTGTGAACAAGCACAAGCCTATCGACCGGCGCATTATACGGACCAAGCTTGCCATTCGGGACGCATTGGTGGTACTGATCACGGAAAAAGGATTTGACGCGCTAACCGTGCGCGACATTGTGACGCGGGCAAATATCAACCGGGGTACATTTTATCTGCACTACAAAGACAAATACGACTTGCTTGAGCAAACCGAGACGGAAATCCTTGAGGACTTGAAACAGATCTTCCTGACAGCCAATACAGTCCAGGTGGGTAATGCCAACCGAACCGACCATCTGCAGCGGCTGGTCATCGTATTGCTGAAGTATGTGAAAGCCCATGCGGATCTCATGCAGGCTTTTCTAGGATTACAGGGAAACTATTCGTTCATCAAGCGGCTGCGCGGCATGATGGAAGAAAGCCTGCGCACAGGGGCCTTATCAGGATTGAATGCGACGAATTTGCTGGTCCCCCAAGAATACCTGATCTCCTATATCATGCATGCCCATCTTGGCGTGCTTCAAGCCTGGTTTGTGAATGGCTGCAAGGAGCCGCCCCAAGAGCTGGCGCAAATCTTGTTCCGTTTGTCCTTTGATGGCCCGCTGCGCGCCGCCGGTTTGGGGGTCAACAAACCATAGAGTATGTTCGCAAACTGCCGATGCAAAGAAGTCCGACTTTTGGTATAAGTCGGACTTCTTTCTTTTCAAGATAATCGCTACTTCTGCGATATGTGTTCATTTTTCCACACAACTTGACTTTTTGATGATTGACGACACCCCTTAGAACTGCCTATAATCAAACAGATAATCAACACCATGTTGCCTAAATCACCATTAGAGGATGCGT
>JAHEML010000687.1 GCA_024643705.1 Caldilineaceae bacterium
GCCATTCCTGCACTTCCAGCCCCACCCCCACGGTGATGCCCATGCCTTTTTCGGCCAGAAAACGGCTGCTGCGCCACCAACGCAAGGGTGAATCGTAGCCCACATTTGTCCAGTGGAAGATGCCCAGCCGACCGTCGTCATATTCGATGATGCCGTGCTCCTGGCTTTCGGTGCGGGCCGCGGTCTCGTTGCGCAGGCGGGACCAGTGGGCGGCGAGGGGGTATTCTTTGACGGCTCCGGTGACCTGCACGGGGCGGGCGTCGAAGCCCAGATAGCTGCGCATGACGCTGACCCCGTGGTAGCCGTGGCCGGCGAAGTCGTTGAAGGCGCTGTGGACTGTGCCGAAAAGTCCGCTCGCCAGGAGCTTGAGCTTGACGGCTTCCAGGGGGCGGCGGTGGAACTGTTCGGCCACTTCGATCTTCAGCCCCCGCTTTTCCGCAGCGGCGATGATCGCGTCGGCCTCTGTTAGTTTGTGGGCGATGGGCGTCTCCAGTAGAACGTGCAGGCCAGCCTCCACAGCCATCAGCCCGACTTCGCCGTTGGCCGCGTAGGTGACGGAGACGATGCCAATCTGGGGCGCGGTCTCGCGCACCAGTTTGTCCAGGTTGGTGTACCAGGGCGCGCCCAGACTTTCACCCAGGCGGCGGGCGGAGCTTTCGCTGCGCCCCCAGACTGCCACCAGTTCGACTGCGCCGGGCAGACCGTGGAGAATGGGGCCATAGAGATAGTCCGAGCGGCGGGCGGTGCCGATGATGGCGACGCGGATGGGTGCGGGTTGGGGATGATCTTGGGTGGGCATGGGTTGGGGTCTCCGTGGTGGGTTTCCAGCGATCCTATCGTCAAATTGTAACGAATGAGAGGTGAAAACAAAAACTATATGATTTTGGCATTGCCCCCACAGACACCTGACTCTGAGACGATTATGGTGATGCTGATTCGATATCCCTATTCCTTTACGGTGAACCACCCAACTGGAGAAAGACATGACATTAGATGAGATCAAAGATGCCAAATACATCGCTTTGGAGACCTACCGCAAGAACGGCCAGGGGGTGATCACCCCTGTGTGGATGGCCGCGGACGGGGGCAAATTCTACGTGTGGACCATGGGGACATCGTGGAAGGTGAAGCGGGTGCGGGCCAATGGCCGGGTGCGGCTGTGTGCCAGCGATGCCCGGGGCACACCCCAGAGCGATTGGGTGGACGCCCAGGCCCGGGTGCTGGATCAGCCTGGGGATGTGCAGGCGACGGCCAAACGCATCGGGGCGAAATATGGGTTGATGTTCCAGCTCTTTCGGCTGATGGGCAAGCTGCGTGGCACAGGCAACGATTATGTGGCAATTGAGATCGGCTAGCCGCATAAGTTTTGCAGTTGGCTCTACATGGTTTGGCTCTACATACGGTTGATGCAGTGTTCAGTCTGCCGAAATGCCCACGCCAGTCAGCCCACCTTGGCGTGGGCATTCGTCTGCACCTATAATACCCCCGTGACTGAACAGATTCTCCAGACCAAACTCTACATACCCCCTGTGCGGGCGGGCGTTGTTTCCCGGTCCCGGCTCTGGCAGCGCCTGGAGCAGGCTGCCCAGGCGCGCCTTTTGCTGATCTCGGCACCGGCTGGTTTTGGCAAGACGACGCTCCTTGCCGGTTGGCTGGCAAGCCGGGAAACCGTTCCCGTGGCCTGGCTCACCCTGGATGAGGGTGACAACGACCCTAACCGTTTCTATGCCTATCTGGTGGCCTGTCTGCAACAAATCGGCCCAATCATGGGCCGTGGCGTGCTCGATCTTCTGCGTAGCAGCGAGTTGGCCGCGCCGAGAGCCGAGAGCGTGGTGACCATGCTTCTCAACGAGATCACCCAGCACAACCAGACCGGTATCCTTGTGCTGGACGACTATCACGTGATCAAGCATGAGGCTATCCACCGGGCCATGCAGTTTTGGCTGGACAACCAGCCCCCCGGTTTTCAACTGGCGCTGACCAGCCGTACCACGCCCCCCCTGGCCCTCCCCCGGCTGCGGGTGCGCCATGGGTTGCTGGAAATCGACGCAGAAGAGCTACGCTTTACGCCCGCCGAGGCGGCAGAGTTTCTTAACCAGGCCATGAAGTTGGACCTGACTTCGGCGGATGTCAGCCGCCTGGTTGAGCGCACCGAAGGGTGGATCGCCAGCATTCAATTGGCAGCGCTTTCGTTGCAGAGCAACCCGGACCCCCACGGTTTTATCCTTGGTTTCACTGGTGACGACCGGTTTGTGATGGACTACCTCATGGAGGAGGTATTGCAACGCCAACCCGGCTATATCCGAGATTTCTTGCTGCAAACGTCGATTCTGGGCCGCCTGAATGTGCAACTTTGCAATGCGGTGACCGGCCAGGTGGGCGGTCAGCAAATTTTGGAAGATTTGGATCGGCGCAATCTTTTCGTGGCCCCCTTGGACAACCGTCGCCATTGGTATCGCTACCATCAGTTGTTTGCCGAATTTTTGCGCGCCCAACTGGAGCGCACCAGCCCCGACGAAGGTATCCTCCTTCACAAGCGGGCGTCTCGCTGGTATGCGGCCAATGGCTACCCCACCGAAGCCGTTGATCACGCGCTTTGGGCCGGGGATTTCTCGGCTGCGGCGGATTTGATTGCAGCCATTGCCGATGACATCCTCTGGCGAGAGGGGCAATTTGCCACCCTGCTGCGCTGGATCGAGAGTCTTCCTGTTCACATACGTAACAGCCATGCCCATCTGGGGCTGATCGGGGCATGGGCACTCTATGCCAGCGGCCAGTGGGACGCGATGGAGCAGGAATTTCCCCGGCTGGAACGGCTGATGGAAGCCGAAGCCGACCCGCTCCTGGCTGCCCGTTTTCGGGGTGAACTCTTGGTGCTGCGGGCCGAGCGGGCGATCTTTCGCAGCGACATTGCCCAGGCTCTCCACCTCTTTCAGCAGGCCGAGG
>JAHEML010000688.1 GCA_024643705.1 Caldilineaceae bacterium
TGGGTTGGAAGATGTAACGGTCGGTGACACCTTGGCCGAACATCTGCGCCGACCCTTGGTTGGCGACGATCTGCCACCGATCTTGGCCCTGCTGGATCAGGCCGATGCCCGAGGCTTTGCCGAGTCCCAGGTGCGCCACCACCATCAACAGGCGATGGCCGCGCTGGAAGAGGCACTGGGTCAGGCCGGGTCGAGTTCGCTATTGGGCCAGCTGGCAACAGAGCTTCTTGGCCGCCGGGCGTAGGCAGGGCAACCCTTTTTTAACGCAAAGGCGCAAAGGAGCAGAGACGCAAAGCTCTTTCCCTGTTCCCTTGTTCCCATCGCTCCGCGTGGGAACGGCTGTGCGACGCTCTGCGTCGGGGGTACGCATTCGTGTACGATGCGGACCGGGGCAGGGCAAACCTTTTTTCAACGCAATGTCGCAAAGGAGCAGAGACGCAAGGTTGTTCTCCGCGCCCTTTGCACCTTTGGGCCTTTGCGTTAAATCTTGAAACCGCATCCGTTCACTGTGTCTACCCCAACAGACCAACCAAATCTTCGAGATCATCCAGGACGAAATCCGGTCTTTTCTCCAATAAATCCAGATCGCTACGACGGGCGACGCCGGTGAGTACCAGGGCCGTCTTCATCCCCGCTTCTTGCCCCATCCGTATATCGGTTTCCAATCGATCACCCACCATCAAACAACGAGACGGCTCCACCTGCAACTCGGCCATGGCAACCTGCACCGTCAGAGGCGATGGCTTGCCCGCCAGCAGATCGATTGTGCGCCCGGTCAGGTGTTGCAGATAGGCCAGGGTCGCGCCTGCATCGGGGATGTCGCCGCCGGGCATGGGGCAGGTGCTGTCTGGGTTGGTGGCAAAAAAGGCAGCGCCCGCCTTCAGCGCCTGGTAGGCTGTATTGAGCTTGCGGTAGTCCAGGGTTCTGTCCAGAGCCACCACAACCGCGTCGATGCCGCTGGGGTCGATGACTTCCTGGGGGTTCTGCTCGCGCAGATCATCCCCAAGATCATCCAGCACAATCAAGCCGTGGCCGCGTAGCTCGGCGTGTAGATTCGCCTCGCCGATGACGTACAGTGCCAAATGGGGCGTGGTCTGTGCCAGGTGGCGGCCCAGCACATAGGCCGATGTGATGACCTCTGCCTCTGCTGTGGGGATTCCCAGCTTGGTCAGTTTGGAGGCGTAGACCCCGCGGCGGTCTACCGGCTTGTTGCTGACGAAGAGGGTGCGAATGCCTTGTTGCCGTAGGTGGGCAATTGCTTCCACCGCGCCAGGCAGCGCCGCGTCACCCAGATAGACGGTTCCGTCCAGGTCAAAAATAATGGCGTCAATCGGGTTCGTCATTTTGTCACCTTTTCCACTGTTCCTGCCAGCCCATCCACCCGCACCCAATCCCCAGTTTGCAGACGCACAGTCCCATCCCCGGTGCCCACCACAGCGGGGATGCCCAGCTCCCGCGCCACAATCGCCGCGTGGGAGAGTACCGCGCCCACATCGGTCACCACCGCCGCTGCCCGTGGGAAGAGGGGCGTCCACCCCACGTTGGTAATGTGGGCCACCAGAACCTCGCCCGGCTGGAAGGCGTTGCCCTCTTCTGGCTGGGTCAATACCCGCACCCGTCCTTCGGCGACACCCGCCGAGCCACCCGTCCCTTTTAGAATCGCGGTTTGCACCTGTGACGTAACCGGCGCGGACTGGTTGCCGTTGTAAAAGTCCAGGCGGCGATTGGGGTTGCCGGCCCAGGAGAGGGGATCGAATGGGCCGCGAATCAACGCCGGATAGGGGGGCAGCACCCGGAGTTGCTCGTACATGGCTTTGCGTGGGGGGACAAAATCGGCCAGAGCGGTCTCCCCGGCGAGCAAGCGTGGCAGTTCCGGCAGGGTCAACAAAAAGGCATTCTCGCCCAAACCGACCAACGAGCCGGTTTTTAGGACAAACAAGCGGGCCGCGCCAAAGAGCCGCACACATTCGCTGCGGGTCTGTTCGCGCAAGCGGCTGCCCGCGGCTACCACATCCAACTCCTTTTCGATGGCCGGGGCCTGTTTGGGGAGACGGCTGCGTAGATCGGCCAGGGCGTTGCCCCGTCGGGCACGCTGCTCGGCCATCAGCGCCAGGGGGTCGTGATTCTGCAGGAGCGCCAGTTGGCTATCCAGCCAGGTTGGGTCGTCGGCAGGGCGAGGGAAGGAGAGTTCGATCTCGTGGGGTCCACGATGGCCGAAGCGCCGAATGTACTCCTCTCGACTCAATTCACCTTGTGTAACGCGGGCCAATGCCAGCAGGGGTTCCACGCTGGCAAGAGTGGCGCTATCTGTGCTGAAATCGCTGATGAGCGCGGCGGCTTCGCTCTCACCCAGCAACGTTGTCAACTTCTTTTGCAGTGCGACAGTTGGGTCCGATGCCGCAGCAGTAGCGATCTGCAACATCCGGCAGACCCGGCGCAGAATCGGCTCTAGCGTCGTTTCCCAATAGGCCGCCAGCTCGGCTGCCGAACCCAACCGGTCGATCTCGTCCACAAGGCGGGGATAAAGCTGGGGTGCTTCGGATAAGAAAGAATCAATTGTCTTCTTTTCCCGGTTCATGCGCAGGCGAATCCGGAACGTGGGGCCGAGGATATGACGCAGGATCGTCCAGCGGGAGAGGGGGATGGTTGGGAATTCGGTTCCCGTCGGAAGGGTGCCAAAAGTCCCCGCGCCTTCTGCGGCCATGCGCTCGGCGGAGAAACCCAGCGCTCGGCCAATGCCAGCGATCAGCCCCAAATTGAAGTAGAGCCTGCCGCCGATCGCGCCAATGGACGGGTAGCTGCCGGGCAGGCGAAAGGGCATGACTTCTTCTTCGTATAGGGTGAAGATGGAGCGGGTGGCGGGGGTCATCACATCGGGTACGGCCTCACCGAAGTTGGTTTTGGTCCACAGGAAGTCGCCCAGCAGGGAGTCGTTCC
>JAHEML010000689.1 GCA_024643705.1 Caldilineaceae bacterium
TTAAGAGTGCGCTTTGAAGACATTCTAGAAGGGCGAAATCCAACCAATCCATACACTGTCCCCTTACCGTAATTTCAGAGGTCTATGCCCCATTAATACAGTTGGTCGCCTAACAATGCCGCTGGTGCCGACCCATTGAGCTGGGTTTTTAACCGCTAGACTTACATTCTATTAAGGTTGTCTTTGGGCGGCACAACGGCGGGCGTTGGCGGGCTGTTGACGCAAATTGAATCTGCACTTGGCACCAGCATGGGAGAAAACGGAATCAAGGGCCGGTAGGAGGGGAGGATAGCGTGAAAAGAATCGGATTTATCGGAGTGGGTAGTATCGGCGCACCAATGGCTCGTTGCGTAGCTCGGGCCGGTTTCGAATTGACGGTGTGCGATACGAACGCAAGCGCTCGAGATGCCTTTAAGGCGCAGGCGGTACGATTGACAGATCGTGCGGCTGACTGCGTCGACCAAGACATGACGATTGTCATGGTCAACAATGATGAACAGGTCAAGGAAGTGGTGCTCGGTGATGACGGCTTGCTATCGAACAAGGCTCCCGGCGTCAGCCTTGCAGTTGCTATCATGAGTACAGTACTCCCACAGACAATCACATTGCTGGCCGAAGCATGTCGTGGACACGATATTGTATTGGTTGATGCTCCAGTGAGTGGGCTGCCAGTTGTGGCTGAGCAAGGGAAACTGTCGATCATGGTAGGTGGTGAGGAAGCCGATTTGGAGATCATGCGTCCAGTTCTGGAGGCAATGGGAGAAAATATCTATTTCACGGGCGGTCTAGGCTCCGGGGAAGTAACCAAGCTGGTGAACAATATTGTAGGGCTAACAAACCTGTTTTTGGTCGTCGAAGCAATGCAAGTTGGACAAGCCTACGGAATGGAATCATCTGTACTTGCCAATGTCATGGAGACAAGTTCAGGCCGCAACTTTTCGACAGAGGATTGGGAGCGTGGGAAGGCCACGTTTGCCTATTTTGCTCAGAGCCCAGAGTTGATTAAGGTGGCGGTCGATCTGTGCCGGAAAGACCTAACACATGCACATGAACTGTCAAGCATTGCAGAAGTATCGTGTCCGCTGTTTGACCAGATACTTGGTGCGTTCAACGCATTTAGGTACGACGAAATAGAAAAGAGTTGGAGTGCAGTAGCAGAAAGTTAGACTGTTGCTCTTCTACCGCGTAGGAAAGTGATGGCGGCTATGCAACACGGCGCGAACGGTCGTGTCGGCTTCACAGTACCGTTTTAGGTCAAGTGGCGGGCCCGCCCAATCGGTCGTGCAGACGCCGCCGTTGGCGGCGACGCTGATCAAGGCCGAATGCATCAGCGATTTGCCACGCTGCGACCTTGTTTCTCAGCGGCGCTCCACACCGGCACGTTAGGCGGCAGCCTTCTCTGCTTCGTGCTTTGCTCTCGATACGCCAATCGGACAGACACCCTCACCCCGGCCACAACACCCCGGCGCGCATGATTTGGCGTGTGCCGGATCCCCGGCGGACGAGCTGGCTAACCAGAAGCGCTTCCCCATCTGACGCCCAATGTGGCTACGTCCACCTGCCCAGAGTGGGCACGACGAGAGCAGAGTGTCGCTGATCTTATCCAAACAGCAATGACCTGCCCCTGGTGGAGAGCATCCACAGGTTAGACGTCAATCCAGGATGTGAATGGATTCAATCCCCTATGATCAACCCAATCGACTATCTGATCGAAAACATCTCCTGGTATGATCCAATCTACAACATCGCATGGCTGCTGTTCATGCTCTATGCACTGACCCTGCCTTTGGTGCTGCTGGCCCTCTTCAAACTCCCTGCGCTGCGTCCCATCCAGCCAACCCGAACCTGGTCGGGCCACTTCCAAACCTACGGATATCTGCTGGCCGCCGCATTCGTCGTTTTTTCGTTCAGGCTGATCCCCTATTGGATATTTAACGACAAGATACTGCATTTCCTCGGCGGCGGGCTTGCCATCGCCTTGATCTACGAGTACTTTGTGCTCAACTTCCGCCTGTACGACGGCAGCGGTGTGTTCAGTTTGAAGTTCGTTCAGAAAAACAAGGCCACCCATCTGCTGGCGAACTTTGTACTGATCCTCATGTTTGCGTCGTTTTTCAGCGTCTTCTCGGAGCTATACGAGTTCGTCTCCAAATATGTGGCTGGCTATGAATTCGATTCCAGCGGTCTTGACACTTGGGTAGACATCCTCGCGAATCTGGGTGGGGCGTTTCTGGGCTATTTGCTGATTTGGATGTGGAAGTATGCACGCAGCCCACTCACGTAGCGACCTCTTCACCCCCATCACCCACCCCCGTTCCGGCGTGACGCTCCACGTCCTCACCCACCGGGTTGCATTTGTACAGCAGGGCTTCTGTTTGTCTTTCTGCCCTCGCTGTAATGTAGGCCGATGCAATTGACCCCCGCTGAAAAGATTCGTTAAGTCGAGCGACCGACACTTGGCTTTTCTGCTTTGGCCGACTTCTCACTTCATGCATTTGACAAAGATTTGGTGGCGCATATAATACCAGAATGCGTGTACCCGAAATTGTGATTGACACAAACGTATTGGTAGCCGGACTACGCTCACAACGGGGCGCAGCGTTTCGCCTGCTCCAATTGGTTGGGGATGGCTACTTTGGAATCAACCTGTCGGTTCCATTGCTGCTGGAGTACGAGGATGTACTCTATCGGGGCACGCCAAACTTGCCCGTCTCCAGAGGGGTGATCGACGCGACGCTGGATTATCATAGCGCCGTGGCCCGGCGGCATCAGATATTCTTTCTCTGGCGTCCCTTTCTGCGGGATGCAAAGGACGATCTAGTGCTGGAACTGGCAGTCAAAGCTAACTGTGATTATATAGTCACCTTTAACCAGCGGGATTTTGTCGGAGTCGAGCAGTTCAACATTCGTGCGGTCAAGCCAGCCGAGTTTCTGGC
>JAHEML010000048.1 GCA_024643705.1 Caldilineaceae bacterium
CCGTAGTGCTCCAACGGTGACAAAATCCACTCGGCGATGGTGTGTTCGCCGTACATCCCCAAACCAAGGCTTGCCAGGGTAATGCCCAACTGGGCTGTGATAATGAAACGGGTTTGCCATTTGGTATCGCTCAAAATGAGCAATACTTGCTTGGCAGCACCAGATCCTTCATCAGCAAATTGGGCCAGACGTGTGCGAGACGAAGCAACCACAGCGAATTCAACCGCGACAAACAATCCATTCAGAACGATTAGCATAACGATGATCGAAACGGGAAGAAGAACATCGCTCATTTAAGCGCCTCCTCGATCGATTCCAGTTGTTGGGCAGAAACGTTCAGACTGACTTGGGAAACCGCATAGCCGTTGATATCCTCGACACGAAAGAGAATCTGCTCGATCTCTACTTCGTCGCCTGAGGTGGGGATGGCTCCCAGTTCCGACACAATTAGTCCGCCGATTGTATCCACATCTTCCGAAACGAATTCTCTCCCCAAAATCTGGCCCAGGCGGTCCAGAGAGGTATCACCATCCAGGACGATACGTTCGTCGGCTGCGATGCGAAATTCATTGTCTTCCCTGTCAAATTCATCCTGGATCTCTCCAAAGATCTCTTCGATCAAGTCTTCAAAAGCCACAATGCCGGCTGTACCCCCATATTCGTCGATGACGACTGCCATATGAAAATGACCCTTTTGCAGCATCCCAAACACATCTTCCACTGGCACGCTGTCGGGCACGTAGGGTGGCACGCGCATAATGTTATGAATATCTCTATCGGCTGCTTGGCTCAAGCGTAGGCAAAGAAGATCTTTCAGATGGACAATACCCACGATATTGTCGATGGATCCGCTGTAGAGGGGCATGCGCGAGTAAGAAGAATCGGCCAGTATAGCGAACAATTCGTCGCTTGGGGCATCCACAGAAGCGGCGAGAAGTTGAGTTCGGGGGACCATTACCCGACGAACAGGCCGCTGGCGCAGTTGGAGTGTATTTTCCAACAAGCGCTTTTCTGACACTTCTAGCAGCCCTCCTTTGCTGCTCTCCTTAACGAGCATCAAAATCTCTTCGGGCGCATGCACATGCACCCCTTCCGATACGGCAGACATTCCCAACAGCCGCAGAAAGAGACGCCCGCTCCCATTGAAAAACCAGATGAGTGGGCGTATGGCAAACATGGCCCATCGTACTGGCAAAATCAGAAAAAGCGCGGTCTGCTCAGGGTATTGAATCCCCACCGATTTGGGGGCTAATTCGCTCAAAGCCACCTGGATAAAGGTTAGGAGAATAAGCACTCCAGTAGCCGTGATAGAGGTTGCCGCCGCTTGTGAGACTAAACCCGTACTCCCCAACCAAGGCTCGAGGAGAGGCGTGATAGCAGCCTGGCTATAAAACCCCAGAATCAGACTGGATAGAGTGATTCCTAACTGGCAAGCGGCGATGTAGTTATCCAGGAGATGTGGGCTTTCCAATACAGGCAACAGTAGCTGGGCCATCCGGTTGCCTTCACCAGCCAATTGGGCAACCCGCGCCCGTCGTGCACCGATGGTTCCGATTTCTGCAGCAACAAATATGCCATTCAGAGTAATCAGAATTACAACAACTGATACAATGACAAGTACATCCATGGGGTTTTCTTATCCATCAGAGCAAAAGGTAGGTAGATCAAACGCCTTTGGCGGTACCTAGCTGATAATTGAATCGGCCAAGCTTATTTAGCGAAGTCTTCAGCGACTCAACTGACCAACAGCGCAAACCTAAATAGAAATAAAAATGCTTCAATTCATCCAATAAATTGAACCACAGATATGATAGCACAGATGGTTGGATTGCCTGGAACATTCCTTACCCTCAAGAAAATCAGATCATTTGGCAAATAAAAAGAGCCGGGCCTGTATCACGGCCCGGCTCTCTCTGTTGTATGGTGTATGCTCTATTGAGCAGCCGCCAGAATCTGCGCCGATGCAGTGTTGACCCACGCAATCACCGTGGTGGGGTAAACACCCATCCACAGCGTTGCCACGGTACAGATCACCAAGCTGATCTGCACACCCACCGGTGCGACAAGTGGTGTATTTTTCTCGTCGGTAAAAAACATTGTCCGTACGATATTTAGGTAGTAGAAGGCAGCGATACCCGCATTGACAAGACCTGCCGCCGCCAGCCAGAAATATTGATGTTGGATGGCTGCGCCAAAGACGTAGAATTTGCCCAGGAATCCACCCGTCAACGGGATACCCGTCAAACTGAGCAGGAAGATGACAAACATGACCGCCAAACCAGGCGCTCGGTGGATCAATCCGTGGAATGCGCTGATGTCTGTGCTGCCGGTGGTTTCCTCCACAGCCATGATCACCAGGAACGCGCCCACATTGGTAAAGAGATAGGCAAACAGGTAGAGCAAGACACCGTTCAACCCGTCCATACCACTGGTCGAAAAGGTGGTGACAGCCACCAGCCCCATGAGGATATAACCGGCCTGGGCCACAGAGCTATAGGCCAACATGCGTTTGACGTTTGTTTGTCGCAGTGCAGCCAAATTGCCCATGGTCATGGTGAGAATACTCAACCCAGCCAGGATGGGAACCCAATTGACTTGGAAGGGCGCAAGGCCAACCAAAAAGACACGGGCAATCACCGCAAAGGCAGCTGCCTTGGACGCAGTGGACAGATAGGTAGCCACCGGTGTAGGCGAACCGTCGTAAGTGTCGGGCGCCCACTGATAAAAAGGAGCCAGACTGGCTTTGAACCCCAGACCCGCCAACGTCAGAATCGTTGCGGGCAGAGCAACAAAGGCAACACCGTGCAACGCATCGTGGCCTTCCATCACACCGGCGAAGAAGGTGGAGATGTCAGCCAGATAGAGCGACCCAGTTGCCCCATAAATCAAGCTAATGCCATAAAGCATCACCGCCGAAGCAACCGAACCATAGAGAAAATATTTCAAGCCAGCTTCGTTGCTGCGTCGATCCTCACGCAGGAAACCAGCCAGCATATAGCTGGTAATGGAAAGGAATTCAATGGCGATGTAGATCAGAACAAGGTTGTTTGCGCTGGCAGCGACACTCATAGCCAGACTGACCATCATAAAGAAGGTCCAGAATTCGCTCTGATTCTTTGTGCGGCGGTTCATATAGCCACCACCAGCGATTGCCACCAACACCATGCCCGACAAGATAGTCACCTTGATGAACATGGCGAAACTATCGATGGTCATCATGCCATAGGCAATCTGTGGCTCAGTCACCTTGAGCTGGAGCATACTCGCAAGCAGAGCAGCCGCCAGGAAAAGGATGGAAAGCGCCATGTAGCTCGCGCCCGTGCGCTTGCCCTGTGCTTTGGGATCGCTTGCCACGTCCAGACAGAAAATCAATAGCCCGCCAACGAGCAATATGATCTCAGGTAAGATCAATCCGAGGTCGTTCAAAACTGCACCCCCGTTAGGAAAGGCTGCTGACAAAATTCATCAGTTCGCGGGCGGACGTATTAAAGAACTCCAACAGAGGCGTCGGGTAGATGCCCAGCAGGAACATACCCGCCACCAACGGCCACAGTGTCCATTTCTCAAAGGCAACCATGTCGGTCGGCCCGTCGGCGTGATGTCCATCCACCGTCGTCCAGTGATCCAGTTTCTCGGCATCGTACTCACCCAAGAATACATTTTGGATGATGCGGTAGAGAATATAGACGGCTGTCATCACAATACCGATAGTGCCAAAGGCAGCCCACAAAGGAGTCAGAGCAAATGCACCCCGGAAGGTGAAGAACTCGGCCCAGAAGCCAGCCAAACCGGGCAGCCCCAAACTAGCGAAAGCCGCCACCATCATCATGCCATAGAAGTAAGGGGTCTTGGACGACAAACCACCAAACTTCGCCAGATCACGAGTATGTGCCCGTTCGTAGATAATGCCCACCAGGAAAAAGAGCGCCCCGGTGATCAGCCCGTGATTGAACATTTGCAGGGTTGCGCCATTGATTGCCATAGCAGCGCTGTCCTTCAGGGCTTCGGGCGACAGGTTAAAGGCATTGGCCGTCGCTTCCAGAGCCTCCGGCGTCATCACCATCGCGGCAGCACCAATGCCCAGAACTACGTATCCCATATGGCTGACCGAGCTATAGGCAATCAGCCGTTTCAGGTCGGTTTGGGCGATACAGACAAATGCACCGTAAACAATGGCAATCGCACCCAGTGCCACCAACCAAGGTGCCCAATGAACCGACGCATTAGGGAAGGTAGGCAGCATGATGCGCAGCAGGCCATACGCTCCCAGTTTTAGCAGAACACCGGCCAGAATGACCGAACCGGCGGTCGGGGCTTCGGTGTGGGCGTCGGGCAACCATGTGTGGAAGGGGAAGCTGGGCACTTTGAAAGCGAAGCCCAGGAACAAGCCCCAGAAAGCCATGCTGGCAAGGTTCAGGTTATCGGCAAAGGGCTGGGCTTTGGCTGCTTCGATGATATCGAAAGTACCCGTTGCAAAATAGATCCCCAAAATTGCCAGGAGCATCGCCACCGAACCCACCAGGGTATAGATAAAGAACTTGACCGAAGCATAGCTGCGGTTGGCTCCACCCCAGACGCCGATGAGGAAGTACATGGGCACCAGGCTGATTTCCCAGAAGACATAGAAAAGTACATAGTCCAGGGAAACAAAGACACCCAGCATACTCATCTGAAGCAGGTGCATAAGGAAATAGTATTCCTTCACCCGCTTGTTGATCACCCCAGCGCTGTAAAACAGGCTCAGCGTGGAGAGAAGTGAAGTAAGAAAGAGCAGGGGAACACTCAATCCATCCACACCCAGATGAAAACTAGCATTGAGTTGGGGAATCCAGTCGGTCTGAACCGTGAACTGCATCCCACCGAATCCCTCTCCAAATTTGTAGGCGGTGAGCAGGTAAATGCTCAGCCCCAACGGGAGGAGACTGGCGACAATCGACCCATTTTTGATGAGCTTGTCGTTGCTACCCAAGAGTAGCACCAGCAAAGCCGAAATCAACGGCCAAAACAAGATGACTGGCAAAACAATCGAATCAAGCGATCCCATAAAATCTTCTCCTCAGGAACGAACGAGGTATTGAAATGTTTCCTGATTTAGACAAGCGTCATAATCATCGGCAGGACGTTCAAGAAAAGCCAAACGGCTGCCATCAATAAACCAAAGAGCAAATAAGCCTGAACCCGACCATCCTGAAGCAAGCGTGCGATACCGCCAGCCTGATCCGAGAGCCAACCAAGTCCCATAACAGCACCATCCACCACAATACGGTCGAAGGCCGCCAGAACAACACTGAGCCAGAGTGCAACACGCCCAATTGCGTTGACCAACCAGTCGATCACCCATTCACGGTCAAAGAGAGCCAGGAATTTCGACAGTGCCATGCTGAAAGCGATCACCGTATCCTGATAGAATTCGTCGATCCAGTATTTACGGTGCCACGCCCACCAAATAGGTCCAAGCAACCTAGACAGCGGATCGATTTGGCCCTCTTTCAGCCCCTGGCCGTAGAGCACATAGCCCAATCCCAAACCACCCAACGCCACCACAAGCGACGTGACCAGCGGAACGATACTGAACTCCAGGTGGTGTACATGCAGATGCATATATTCCATATAGGGTTCAAGGAAATGCTCGATCCAATTCGGCACGATGCCGCCGATCACAGGGAAATATTCGGGAATACCCACCCAGCCACCGACGATCGCAAAGAAGCTGATTAGAATCAGGGGTATCGTCATGGCCGGTACGCTCTCGGGAGCGTGGACAGAGCCTTCCGAACGAGGTTTGCCCAGGAAGGTCAGTCCAATCTGGCGCATTGTGTAGAATGCCGTCAGGAATGCTGCCAACGCTAGCGTGCCAAAGACCCACAGGTGGTTGCCACCCCAAGCACTCGCAAGAATTTCGTCCTTCGACCAAAAACCTGCCGTAATCAGAGGGAAACCAGATAGCGCTAAACCACCGATAATAAATGTCCAACCCGTGCGCGGCATCCGCTGAAGCAGGCCACCCATATTACGCATATCCTGGGGGTCGTTAGGGTCCAAATTGCCATCCGATCGTTCGATAATATGCGAACCATGCCCGTGATCATCGTGCCCGTGATCATCGTGCCCGTGATCATCATGACCGGCGTGGGCGTGAGCGTGATGAAAACCATGCTCCACCCCGTGAATCACGCTACCCGATCCGAGGAAGAGCAGAGCTTTGAAAAAGGCGTGGGTGAGTAGGTGAAAAATAGCCGCCACATATGCACCCATGCCGATAGCAGCCACCATATAGCCAAGTTGGCTGATGGTGGAATAAGCCAACACCCGCTTCACATCCCATTGGGCCATAGCAATTGTGGCTGCAAAAATGGCCGTAAAGCCACCAATGAAAGCCACGAATTGCAGGGCACTGGCCGAGACTTCCCCTGCCACCTCGTAGATGGGGAACATGCGCACCAGCAAGAAGACGCCCGCCGAAACCATGGTGGCGGCGTGAATCATCGCGCTGACAGGTGTGGGGCCTTCCATCGCATCGGGCAGCCAGACATGCAGAGGGAATTGGGCGCTCTTGCCAATCGTGCCAAAGAAGATAAGTACTGCGATCAGGGCAATCCATGGAACCTGCCCGATAACGGGCACGTTCGCAGTGGTGTGAGCCAACTGATCCAAATTTTCCGCCGTAAAAAGCTCGGAAAAACGCAGGCTACTCGGCTCGCTGCGAATATACAGCAGCATCATACCAATGAGCATAATCGCATCGCCGATGCGGGTGGTCATAAAGGCTTTGATAGCCGCCGCCCTGGCTGTGGACTTTTCGTACCAAAAGCCGATGAGCAGATAACTGCACAAGCCCATGATTTCCCAGAAGATAAAGAACATCAGGAGACTGTTGGATACGACCAGGCCAAGCATACCTGTGGCAAAGAGGCAGATATAGGCAAAAAAGCGGCTATACCGGGGGTCTTTGCCCTGGGCCACGGCTTCGGGAAAGGCGGCTTCGCTCAAATGACCAGGAAAGGTCATGTACCCGCTGGAATAGATAAAGATCATCAATACCAGGAAGGGGACCATAAAGAGCATGAGCGCGTTGGCTGGATCTACGGCATATCCGATAACGAACTCAGTCGTCCCCGTGGGGATAGAGTAGAGTGCGTGATCGACGGGGTGCTCGCCAAAATGCTCGGCAGTAAAAGAGGCAATGGCAATACCCCAACCCAAAATCCAGCTTATGACCGCCGCGCCAACCGCCACCAATGTGGTGCCCCGTTTGTTGCGGTTTAACCCCAGAACAATAGCGAGAAAAGCCAGAAAGGGCGGGATGGGTACAATCCACGCTGCGTTAAAAATGCCATCCATAGAAAGTCCTCAATTGCGTGCGGTAACAACAATCAATACGTCAATGAGTTCAAATGCGATTGGTAAACTCTGGCCCGGCTGTTCGACGCAGGCTGTTGAGAAAATTTCCAATCCCATATCCAACCAAGAGACCAACAAAGCCAAGCGCTAGCAACCACAAGTCGCTCGAAAGGCCAGCAACCGAACCGATACCAACGAAGATAATTGCGCCGATCAATGAAAGCACCAGTAGGCGTGTCTGTTCTGATTTGCGCTCTTTGGCAAAAGCCATCAGAACAACAGCTTCTGCTCGGTCGGGTGCGTGTTTTACAACTTCCTTCAGGGCGTGATAGGCACCTGTAAAATTGCCTTCGTTCATCTTTTCCTGGGCCACCTGGATGAGATAATCACATTGCTCGTCCAGTGTACCCGTCAGCAGTTGCTTGGACATCCAATCTGCTCCTTAACCTACCAGGAGGTCCAGTTCATCCACATTCACAGTCTTGCGTTCCCGATAGACAGAAATAATCAACGCCAATCCCACGGCCGCTTCTGCCGCGGCCAGCGCAATGATCATCACAGCGAAAACCTGCCCTGTCAGATCGGTTTGAGCGGCTTCGCCGTAGCGCCAGAAGGCCACCAAATTGATATTGGCTGCATTAAGCATTAACTCAATGCTCATCAAAATGGCAATGGCGTTGCGCCGTGCCAACGCGCCATACAAGCCCGCCGAAAAGAGAAATGCGCCTACCAATAAGTATCCGGTTAATGGAACCACGGATGAGTCCTCCTGCGTGCAAAAAGTGAGCAGATGCAGTTACTGCCAGATCAAACGCGGATGACGCAAATTGAGCGGATTCAGGCGGATAAACTCTGCGAAAATCTGCGGTTTTCTGCGAAACCTGCGTATTAATTATGAACTAATCGTTATCCCGCGCCAACATCACAGCCCCGACCAAGGCCACCAACAGCAGTAAGCCTAGCACCTCGAATGCAATCACATAATTGGTGACAAACTGTTCACCCAGCCTAGCAATCATCGATTCGTCTGCGATCACCGGCGCGGCGCTGTCTGCCCACGGAATTGAACCAACAAAGCCATAGAGTGCCAGAAAGATCATCACGGCGAAGAGGCCAGTTTTGCCCCACTGCCGGTTCAAAGGCGATGTCTTGCCGTACATCATCGAGCGGGTAAGCATGATAGCAAAGGTAATCAGTGTGGCAATCGCACCCACATAGACCAACACCTGGCTGACTGCCAGAAATTCTGCTTCCAGCATTACATAAAGTGCTGCCACACCAAAGAGCGTCGCCACCAGGGCCAGCGCACCATGAAAAAGATTGCGAGCCAGCACAACACCTAGCGCCGAGGCACAGGTGAAGAGGGCGATACCGGCAAATACCAGTTGCCCGATGGACGGTAGGGGAGGCAATGGTGGCATAAAAAACCTGCGCTTCCTGCGTGAAATTAATGACAAATGATTAAAACAGAGACAACAGTCCGCCTGTCAGAAACGTGTTGCGTGAGATAGTGCAACAACCCTCACATAACACGCATCAACTTTTAGTACATTGCGTATGTATCGGCCTTCTGCATTGTGCCGATCAGCGAGGCAGGCTCGAAAGAGCGTTTAGTGCGCAGACCCTCGCTCTTGATATATTTCTGCAGCGCCGTCACCACGATCCAGATGGTCCCGATATTTGCCAGGAAGATGAGTGCGTAAATCACCGGGCTTTGAAAAGGCAACTTCTGCACAATCGCCTGAACCACAATCAGCCCCACAGTAGCAGGAACCAACACCTTCCAGGCAAAATACATCATCTGGTCGATGCGAACCCGGGGGAAGGTGCCTCGTACCCACTGCTGCAACACGTAAATGGCATAGGCTTTGATAAAGAAGTAACCGATCCCCAGGATTGGGCCAATCCCAGGCAAGCCAACACCCGGCCCTTGCCACCCACCCAGAAACAGAATTGCCATCAGAGCCGAAAGCACCCAGGCGTTGACAAATTGGGCCAAGAAGAACATGGCAAACTTCATGCCCGAATATTCAATATGAAAACCGGCAATCAATTCTGATTCAGCTTCCAGCAGATCGAAAGGAGTTAACTCGGCCTCGGCTAGGGAGCTGATAAAGAAGATCAGCATGGCCGCAGGCATTACAATACCCAGCCAGCCAATGCCCAGGTTAAAGCCACCGATTGTCAACGACTGGAATTCGGTGATTCCCTGAAAGCTCATGGTTCCAGTGAGCAGCACAACGGTGAGAATGGAGAGCACCATGGGGATTTCGTAGCTGAGCAACTGGGCCACAACACGAAAACCAGCCAGCAGAGCATATTTGTTGTTGCTGCCCCACCCGGCCATGAGCGCGGCCATAATACCAATCGAGCCAAGTGCCACAACAAAAAGCACACCGATATTCAGATCGACGCCAATCAATCCAGGAGCAAAGGGAACCACCGCCAACAGGATCAGCACACCAAATACCGAAAGGATAGGCGCTGCATTGTAGGCCAGAAAATCTGACTGGCTGGGTGTGATAATCTCTTTGGAGATCAGCTTGGCCGCGTCGGCAACGGTCTGAAAGAGACCATACGGACCGAGGCGGTTAGGGCCAAGACGATCCTGCATACGGCTGATCGCCTTACGGGTAATCCAAATCAAGAGCAGGGCCGAAACCATCCCGAAGTTGACAAGGATAAATGCGCCAATCCCATAGGCAATGCCCAGGGCAAGCATATCGGGTAGGCCAAGGCCAGTTAACAGCCCGGCAAGCCCATCACTCCATGTAGGTCCTTGCATCCTTTTGCCTCCAACCCCAAGATTCTACCCAACCTGATAATTAATATAATGACATTCAATAACTTGAGCAGTCAACTACTCGACTATTGCCACTCCAAGGCACCCTTGCGCCAGTCGTACAACAGACCGATCACAAGCAGTAATACGAAGAAAATTGTGGCAAATACCGCAAACATGTCCAAGCCCTTATAGGCAATGGCGATAGGAAAGAGAAAAATCGCCTCCACATCAAAGACCACAAAGACGAGGCCAATCAGATAGTATTGAGCTCGAAACTGCACCCATGTATCACCGATCGTCTCCACACCGCTCTCATACACCGCATTCTTCACAGCATCCGGGCGGCGGGGGCCCAAAAGGTGGCCCATAATAATCGCCGCCAAGGGCAAGACAAGGGCAATCGCCGCCATAATTAAGATGAAAGCGTACTGGGACAGCATACGCACCACTCCTTCGAAAATCCGATTGTGTTGAAAAGTACAAACGCGGTAAATTATAGCACAGAGAAATTGATTTGGAAAAGTCAGCGAAGGCAAGATTGGTGTCTACACTACAACAAAGCTCCAAATTTCACAAAACTCGATATGGCTTTGACAGCCTCATCCATCCATGCTACAATCCCCCCGTTCGTGCATTTTTACACGAACAGATTTCCCCCTAACCCTTGCTTCCGGTCAACGTTGACGCCCCCTCTCAAAGATCGTGTAGAGTGGGCGTTTTTCACCAGAACGTTTGCCGCGCCCGTTAAGCTATGAAAGGGACGCGAGTGATGGCAATTGATTATTTGCCTCTGCTTATTCTGATTGTGCTT
>JAHEML010000049.1 GCA_024643705.1 Caldilineaceae bacterium
CGCTACCTGGACGCCTATAACAATGTACCCCACGTGGGCCACTGCCACCCCAAGGTGATTGCCGCAGCCCAAGCCCAGATGGCCGTGCTCAACACCAACACCCGCTATCTCCACGATAATCTGACCCGCTACGCCGAACGGCTGGCAGCCACCCTGCCCGGCCCGTTGAACGTCTGCTTCTTCCTCAACTCGGCCAGCGAAGCCAACGAACTGGCCCTACGCCTGGTGCGCGCCCACACAGGCCGCCGGGAGATGATTGTGCTGGAAGGAGCCTATCACGGCAACAGCAGCGGGCTGATCGACATCAGCCCCTACAAGCACGATGGGCCAGGCGGAATGGGCGCACCCGATTGGGTGTTCACCGCGCCGGTGGCGGATGTCTACCGGGGGGCGTTCAAGGCCGACGATCCCTTGGCCGGAGCAAAGTATGCGGCAGGAGTGCAGACTGCAATTGAACGGATTGCCGCACAGGGGCGTCGTCCCGGCGGCTTCATCGCCGAGAGCTGCCCCAGCGTGGGCGGGCAGATTTTCTTTCCACCGGGCTACTTGGCCGGTGTGTACGAATACATGCGAGCAGCGGGGGGCATCTGCATTGCCGACGAGGTGCAGACCGGGTACGGGCGCATGGGCACCCATTTTTACGCGTTTGAAGAGCAGGGCGTTGTGCCGGACGTGGTGGTTCTGGGCAAGCCCATTGGCAACGGCCATCCCCTGGCTGCGCTGATCACCACACCGGAGATCGCGGCTTCGTTTGACAATGGCATGGAATTTTTCAGCACCTTTGGCGGCAACCCTGTCTCGTGTGCGGTGGGGCTGGCGGTGCTGGATGTGGTGCAGGAAGAAGGATTGCAGGAACATGCCCGCAAGGTGGGCGCGCATCTACTGGCTGGGTTGCGCCCTTTTGTCGCCCGCTTCCCCCTGGTGGGTGATGTGCGGGGATCGGGGCTGTTTCTCGGCGTGGAGATGGTGCGGGATCAGACAACCCTGGAGCCAGCCGCGGCCGAAGCATCGTACGTTGCCAACCGAATGCGGGAGGAGGGTATCCTGCTGGGCACGGACGGTCCCCTGCACAATGTTGTGAAGATTCGCCCGCCCATGCCCTTTGGCTATGCCGACGCAGACCGATTGGTGGCGACCTTTGAACGCATTCTGCAAGAGCTTGGATAACGGAGCTGGGAAAAACCGGTGATATTCCATCGCCTATTTACCTTCCCGTTTGACACCCCGCGCCCCCACTGCTAGAATCTCGTCAGATCAACCCTCCTTTCTTCCCCCCGTGGGTTTCCTTCTCACGGCTCGCACCGCACACAGGAAACGACACGTGGCACTTCAAATGGGCCAAACCCTGGCCGAAATCCGCCCCGGCGCTTACTACGATTCTGTGGTACTCATGCAGTTACAGCGCGCCCTGGCTGATCTGCCCGGCATCGACGACGCCGGTGTTGTCATGTGTACCCCAGCCAACAAGGAACTGCTGGAACAAAGTGGCCTGCTGACACCAGAGATTCAGAGCGCAGCACCGGAAGATTTGGTGATTGTTGTGCGCGCCTCCGAAGTCTCTGCCGATGGAGCCAATGCCGCCCAGGCCGCGCTGGCCCAGGTGGACACGCTGCTGGCCCGTCGCCGTTCGTCCAGCGCCGACGAAGAGTATCGCCCCAAAAGCTTGCGCAGCGGGGCCAACATGCTCCCCGAAGCCGCATGGGTGCTGATCTCGGTGCCAGGACGCTACGCCGCGGGGGTGGCACGGCAAGCACTGGACTTGGGGAAAAATGTCTTTTTCTACAGCGACAATGTCCCATGGGAAGATGAAATTGCCCTCAAAAACCAGGCCGTGGACAGAGGTCTGCTGGTGATGGGGCCGGACTGTGGAACGGCGATTGTGGGCGGGGCTGGGCTGGGCTTTGCCAACCGGGTGCGCCAGGGCAACATCGGTGTGGTGGCCGCGTCGGGCACGGGGCTGCAAGCCGTGACAGTGGGCATCCATCGGGCCGGGGGCGGCATCACCCAGGCATTTGGCACGGGTGGGCGGGATTTGTCCGAAGCCGTGGGTGCGATCACCGCCAAAGCTGCCCTGGCCCGCCTGGCCGCCGACCCAGAAACCGACGTGATTGTCCTCGTCTCCAAGCCGCCGTCGCCCCAGGTGGCCGAGGAATTGCTCACCCTGGCCCAGCAGAGCGGCAAGCCCGTCGTTGTGGATTTCATTGGCTTTGCCAACGCAAAGACAGAGCGCGACACAATCCACTTCGTGCACACCCTGGATGAAGCAGCCGACTTGGCCGTCGCACTGGCGATAGCGGACGACCAACGACCGACGACTATCAGCGACCCTGCCATTCACAATTCACAATTCACAATTCATAATTCACAATTCCTACGCGGCATCTACTCTGGTGGCACGTTGGCCTACGAAGCGCTTCTTCTCTTGCAGGATTATTTACCTGTGGTCTATTCCAACGCGCCGCTGAAGGGCAGACCGCGGCTGGAAAACCCCCACCAAAGCCAGGGCCACACGGTGGTAGACCTGGGCGAAGATGAGTTTACCGTGGGGCGTCTGCACCCCATGCTGGACAACGATCTGCGTATCCGCCGCATTCACGCCGAAGCCGCCGACCCGGAGACAGGGCTGATCCTGTTGGATGTAGTGCTGGGCGATGGCGCACACCCAGACCCGGCCAGCGAGCTTGCCCCGGCCATCCAGGAAGCCATCGCCACGGCACACGCAGCCGGTCGCGAATTGCCCATCGTCGCCGTTGTCGTCGGCACAGACGCCGACCCCCAAGGGCTGGGGAGTCAGATCGAACAACTCACCGCGGCTGGGGCCACTGTGTTCACCCGTCACGACGAGGCCATCCGGGTCATCGGCGCAGCCTTTGCAGGAAACGACCGACGACCGACGACCGACGACGACAGTTCGGCGCAACCCGCAACTCGCAATTCGCAACTCGCAATTCGCAACCCGCAAATCACATCTCGCCCCCCCTTCGCCGCGCTCAACGTGGGCCTGGAATCCTTCAGCGAAAGTCTCAAATCCCAGGGCGCTACCGTCGTCCACGTGGATTGGAAGCCACCCGCAGGGGGAAATGAGAAGTTGATGGGACTGCTGGCGCGGATGGGGAGGATGGGAGGTTAGAGATTGGAGATTGGAGATAGGAGGGGATGATGACCGGAACTTCGCTGGAGGATCTGAGGGTGCTGCAACTGGCGGAATCAGTCGCGGACGCAGTTTGGAATCAGACAATCGGATGGAAGATTTTTGCCAAAGAGACGGTCGGTAGCCAACTGGTCCGTGCAGCAGATTCGATTGGCGCGAATATCGCCGAAGCGTTTGGGCGTTATCATTTTGGTGAGAAGATTCAATTTCTATACTACCATGCCAGGGGCAGCCTCTACGAGACCAACTACTGGATTAATCGGGCGATACAACGTCAGTTGCTGACCGCGAAAGAAGGATCTGTATATGCGGACAATTTGAGTCGAATGGCGCAACAGTTGAATACGTTTGTTCGAAGTCTGAAGTCACAGCGCACAAATAGTTCTACGAAAACGAGACTGAAAGAGGAACCCGCAGTGTATCTGATCGACGATCTTGCAGAGTCAGACTTCATCCCCCGCATTGAACTGGAATGGTTGTTATCTGCTCCGTCAACACCATTACCCCAATCCCTAATCTCCTATCTCCAATCCCACAGCGCCAAGGGTGACGCCAATGACGACTGACATCAACACCGCCAACGCCACCGCCGTCGAACGCATGATCGAAGCCCGCCCGGTTCTTGTGGGTTTGGGAATCGCGCGGGATGTGATTCCGGAAATGCACGAGAATCTGCTGCTCCATGCGGGGCCGCCCATCACCTGGGATCGAGCGTCCGGGCCGCTGAAGGGCGCGGTGATCGGCGCGTTGATCTTCGAGGGGCGGGCCAGCACAGCGGCTGAGGCCGAAGCGCTGATCACCTCCGGGCAGGTGCAGTTGGAGCCTTGCCACCACCACAGCACAGTCGGTCCCATGGCTGGGGTCACATCACCATCCATGGCGGTCTACATCGTCGAAAACCGCACCCACGGCAACCGGGCCTTTTCCAACCTGAACGAAGGCTATGGCAAAGTGCTGCGTTACGGCGCGTTCAGCGAGGATGTGCAGGCCCGTCTGCGCTGGATGCACGATGTGATGGCCCCGGTGCTGGCGGCTGCCATCGAAGCGACGGGTGGCATGGACATCCGCGCCCTGCTGGCCGAGGCCATGCACATGGGCGACGAAGGTCACAACCGCAACAAGGCTGGTTCGATCATTTTCACCAAAAACCTGGCCCCCCACATCGCCAGAGCAGCGCCGGATGGCGAAACCGCGGCCGCCATTATCCAAGCCCTGGGCGACAATGCCCTGAGTGTGCTCAACCCGGTGATGGCAGCGTGCAAAGCCATGGCCGACGCAGCTCACGGCATCGAGGGCAGCACGCTTGTCACCGCGATGGCCCGCAACGGCACGGATTTTGGCATCCGTGTGAGCGGGCTGGGCGAGCGCTGGTTTGCCGGGGACGCGCAAGTGCCAAGGGGTCTCTATTTTCCCGGTTTTGGGGCCGAAGACGCCAACCGGGACATCGGCGACAGCACCATCACCGAGACAGCCGGCATCGGCGCGTTTGCCATGGCAGCCGCGCCCGCGATTGTCACATTTGTCAGCGGCACGCCCAAAGATGCCATCAACGCCACCATGGAAATGTACGAGATCACCGTCGCCGAGCACAAAGCCTTCACCATTCCTCAACTGGAGTTCCGGGGTACGCCCGTGGGCATCGACCTGCGGGCCGTTGTCGAAACGGGCATCACACCCAGAGTCAACACGGGCATTGCTCACAAAGAGGCCGGTGTCGGCCAGATCGGAGCGGGGCTGGTGCGCCCACCCATGGCGATTTTCGAGGATGCGCTGGTGGCATTCGCACAGAAATATGGGTACTAAACAGATAAGGCCGGTTTCTTGCCAGCCGTTGCTGGACTTTCATCACTTCTTTCCTACATTCAGGAGCCTAACCCAATGCCTAAAATCTACGACCTTTCCCAACCGCTGAACCAAGACTGCTCGTTCTGGCCCTTCTACCCACCCTTCGAAGTGAAGTATTTCAAGCGCAAGTCGGAGCATGGGGTGAATGCCCAATATATTCAGTCGTCTAACCATATGGGAACCCACCTGGACGCGCCCCGCCATTTTGTGACAAATGGCAAGACCATCGACCAATTGCCCCTGGAATGGCTCTATGGCCCCGGCGTGATTGTGGACTTGAGCGATCTGGGCGAGTTGGACATCTTTACGCCGCAGATGATTGAGGAGCGAGTGGAAGTGCGGGATGGGGATATCCTTTTCATCAACACAGGCTGGCACAAATATAGCTTTTTGGCCCCCGATGGCGACGAAGAAAAGTATATCCAGCGCCACCCCGGCCCTCATCACAGCATCTGCCAGTGGCTGCTGGACAAGAAGATTCACCTGTGGGGCGTGGACATGATCTCCACCGACCATCCGATGAACCTGCCCATTGGCCGCTTTTTGGGCCGGGGCGGCTTGGAGCATTGGCAAAAGGTGCGGGCACAATGCGAGGACAAATTCGGCGGCTCGGACAAGGTGGACGAACTCTTCCCCGCCGAGGCTTACCAGCTCACCCACAACGCCCTCTTCCCCCACGATTGTGTCCACGTGGAAAATATGGGTGGACAGATCGGCGCACCAGAGCTGCAAAATCGACGTCTGACATTGGGCGCGTTTCCCTGGTTGTTCAAGGGTGGCGAAGCGGCTTTTTGTCGGGCCGTGGCCTTTTTGGATGAGTAGAAATCGACAGTTTTCGTCTTCGCCCCGGCCCTAAAGCGACCGGGCTACCGAGCAATGCCCCCTAAATCAGGGCTGACCTTGTGCTGATTGTGGCTGTACAAGCCATCCGGCGTTGCCGGATGGCACCGGCTCTTTAGCCCAGTGTAAAAGGAATTGACCACGCCTTCTGCACTTTAACCGGGTATAGACCTTCTCATTTCAACGATTGATATAAACTGAGAATCAACATGAATCTGGAAATTATTCTCCACGCGGGCCTGGCAACAGGAACCATTTTGCTCTTTGCGGGCATCGGCGAAATCCTCTCCGAGCGGGCGGGCATCCTCAACCTGGGTGTAGAAGGCATGATGCTCTTGGGTGCGATGGCTGGCTTTGCCACGGCACTGTCCACCGGGAACCCCTGGCTGGGCTTGTTGGCAGCCATGGCCGCCGGAGGGGCACTCAGCCTGGCACATGGGCTGGTGACCATTCATTTCCAGGCGGATCAGGTTGTGAGTGGCCTGTCGCTGACATTTCTGGGCACTGGGCTGGCCTTGGTGTTGGGTAACGGGCTGACCGGCCAAACGGTGAATCTGATCCCGGATATGGATATTCCGGGTCTGGCAGCCATTCCCTTCTTCGGCCCAACATTCTTTGCGGATCACAGCCCCCTGGTCTACGTGGGCTACCTCTTCACCCCTCTGGTCTGGTACTACATCCACAAAACGCGGCCCGGCCTGCACCTGCGCGCCGTGGGCGAGAAGCCATCTGCCGCGGACACAATAGGCATCGACGTCTATCGAACCCGCTATTTTTACGTCTTGGTGGGGGGCTGCCTGGCCGGGCTGGCTGGCGCGACAATCAGCCTCTCGGTTTCGCCCGGTTGGTACAGCACACAGACGACCTCCGGCCAGGGATGGATTGCGATTGGGTTGGTCATCTTTGCCCAATGGAATCCCTGGCGGGCTGCTCTGGGGGCCTACCTGTTTGGAGCGTTGCGCCGAGCCATTCTGGACATGCAAGGGCCGCGCATGTTGTTCGGTTTCACCAACCCGCTCTTCATCAACTCAAATTACGGCTTCTTTCTGCAAATGGCCCCCTATCTTCTCACAATCATCGCGCTGATGATTGGATCGCGGGCCGCAGCTCGCAAGCGGCTGGGCGCGCCAGCAGCCCTGGGCGAGCCGTATGTGCGCGGCGAACGGGGGCTGTAAGTGCTCGCAGGTTGAAGCATCGGAAATAGCCACACAAAAAATGAGAGATTGGGCAGGTAGAAGCCTGCCCAATCTCTCATTTTCAATCATATAAAGTTTGCGATTGCCTAAAAAGGAATATCCTCTTCGCCTACATATTCCGGTGGTTCATCGGTGGGGGTGGGAGGACCATACGAACCACCGCCGCCGCCATCACGCCCGCCCAAGAAGCGAACGGAGGTTGCGGTCACTTCTAGCGAAGCGCGGTTATTTCCATCCCGATCGGTCCAGGGGCGGGCATCCTCCATCTCGCCAACCACCATCACCTGTCGGCCTTTGGTCAGAAACTGGCTGACGATTTCGGCCTGTTTGCGCCAGATGGTGACACGAAACCAGGTGACCTTATCCTGTTTCTGCCCATCTTGGCCTGTCCACGACTTGTTCACGGCCAGGTTGAAGCTGGTCACAGGTACACCGCTGGGTGTGTACCGCATTTCGGGGTCGTTCCCCAGGTTGCCAACCAATGTAATTTGCTGATACATGCAGAGACTCCTTGTCAAGGCAAAAAGTATGAATAAGAGGCATGTCGGTGTTGCGAAAACCGGCAAAGGGAAATCCTGCGCAGGTGCAAAATTGTGTACGTATTGTATCCTTTTCTCATCTTTCTGTCAACAAATGTTCAACCCAAACAGAAAGTTTGTTCTAGGTTTTATCCACGGCCTCGCCATTAGACGCACCGCCCAAGTCGTGGGATAATAGACACAAATCGTCTCCTCTTTTCCTCTCTCATTCGGGGGCTATCGTGTCAATCGAACGCATACAGGAATATCTGCAAACCAACCATTTGGATGGCTGGCTGCTTTATGATTTTCGGGGGCAAAATTCTATCGCCCTCTTTGTAGCTGGCCTGACCAGCGGTGGGACCCGGCGCTGGTTTATGTGGATACCGGCCCAGGGCCGACCCTCCTACCTGATCCATGCCATCGAGCAGACTGCCTTTAGCCTGGTGCGCCCGGAGATGGCTGGCGAACTCCACACCTACATCGGCTGGCAGCAGTTGGCCGAAATGCTGCCCGGCTTTATCGGCGCGTTTGGCGAAAAACCACTGCGCATCGCCATGGAATACAGCCCCCTGGGCGCAATCCCCTACATCAGCAAAGTGGACGCAGGGACATTTGAACTGATCACCGAAGTGACTGGCGCGGAGATTGTGGGCAGTGCTGATTTGGTGCAATTGGTGCAGGCCGTCCTTTCCCCGGCACAGATGGAGAGCCATCGCCGGGCTGCGGCCCACTGTATGCGCATCAAAGACGAAGCCTTTGCCTTTGTGGCCGACGCGCTGAAAAACGGGCAGGCTATCAGCGAATTCGACGTGCAGCAATTCATTTTGGCACAATTTGCCGCGGCCAATCTCTACACAGATCACGGGCCGATAGTGGCTGTCAACGGTAACGCAGCTGTCCCCCACTATGCGCCCAGCGCAACGCAGCACAGCCCCATACAGGTGGGCGATGTTCTGTTGATTGACCTGTGGGCCAAAGAACAGAACGACCCCGGCGACTGCTACGCCGACATCACGTGGACTGCCTACTGCGGCGCGGCTGTGCCCGAGCAGGTAGATCGGGCCTTTCAAGCTGTGCGCGGGGCCAGAGATGCGGCCGTCGCCGCTGTGCGCGAAGCCATTGTTGCCGGTCGCCGCCCCCGGGGCCACCAGATCGACGACGTGGCCCGGGATGTGATCACGGAAGCAGGTTTCGGCCACGCCATCCTGCACCGCACAGGCCACAGCCTGGGGCCAGCCATCCACTGGAACGGGGTGAATATCGACAACGTAGAAACCCAAGATAGGCGACGCATTATCCCCGGCGTCATGTTTACCATCGAGCCGGGCGTCTACTTCCCTGATCTCGACTTTGACGGCAGCGGCCAGGCCAAAGGGCTGGGCATCCGTACAGAGATCGACTGCATTGCCCACGAGGACGGACTGGAGATTGCCACCGGGCCGATGCAGACAGAAGTGGTGGCGCTACTGTAGAAAAGTAAATTCATCCGTGATGCGTGAAACGTGAAACGTGGGATCAGGTTGTCTGTCCTCACGT
The DNA here is from genome assembly GCA_024643705.1 of Caldilineaceae bacterium. Lineage (GTDB taxonomy): Bacteria > Chloroflexota > Anaerolineae > Caldilineales > Caldilineaceae > JACQGT01. The sequence continues at coordinate 9,090 of JAHEML010000049.1, forward strand.
TTCACGCATCACGTTTCCGGTGCAAAACCAGATTTCATCAGGCCCATCAAACCCATGCAAAAAGCCACTTTCTCCACCCCACCCCGCCGCGTTGCCCTGTTCGTTACCTGCATGGCCGATATGCTTTACCCCGGCGTGGGCATCGCGGCCACAGAATTGCTGGAACGCCAGGGCGTCGAAGTCGTCTTCCCCCTGGAGCAGACCTGCTGCGGCCAGCCCGCCTTTAACGCGGGATACCGTGACGAAGCGCGGGTGCTAGCCCGCCGCTTTCTGCAAATTTTTGGGCCATTGGTGGAGAACGGCAGCGTGCAGGCCATCGTTGCGCCGTCGGGCAGTTGCGCTACCATGACCAGCCACTTTTACGACGTGCTTTTCGAGGATTCCAACGAGCGCCCGTTGCGCCAGTTGGCCCAACGGCTGGCCGCGGTCACCTTTGAACTGACCGAGTTTCTGGTGGATGTCCTGGGCGTCACCGACACCCGCGCCCGACTGGAAGGCACTGTCACTTATCACCCCTGCTGCCATCTGCTGCGAGAGATGGGCGTCGACAAGCAGCCCCGTACCCTCCTCGCCAATGTGGAAGGCGCAGACATTGTAGACCTGCCCGACGCCACCGACTGTTGCGGTTTTGGCGGGCTTTTCGCCGTGAAAAACCCAGGCATCAGCGCGGCAATGGGCCGCCGCAAAGCCGACAATCTGGCAAAAAGTGGCGCAGATGTGGTGGCAATGTGCGACGTGAGCTGCATGACCCACATCAACGGCATCCTCAGCCGGGAAAAGGTCAATTGTCGGGCCGTGCATATCGCCGAAATTCTCAACGGCCAGCTTGGCAGCCGCCTGCACCCGCCGGAAGAAGAAGCGCCGATGACCCTGGAACGCCCTCGACGCTGGCAGGATGCGAAAGCCACAAACGCAACGGTTGATGGCGAAAAGGGGAAGAAGTGATGGCGGTGATCAATCTGGAGGCCCCCTTCAAAGAGCGGGTGGCAACAGCCCTGAACAACAAGCACCTGGCCCCGGCAGTGGTGCGGGCCACGGATCGCTTTGTGCTGGCCCGGCAGAAGGCCATGTCCAGCACAGATGGAGAGTTGCTACGCGCCCAGACCCGACAAATGAAGGAAGATGTGCTGCGCAATCTGCCTGCCTATTTGGAGCAGTTGGAAGAGAACTTCAAAGCCAACGGCATCACCGTGCATTGGGCGCGGGACGGCGCGGAAGCAGGCGAAATTGTGCGGGGGATTGGCCTGCAAAATGGCGCACGCACGGTGGTCAAGTCCAAATCCATGGCCACAGAAGAGATTCATCTGAACCAGGTATTGGAGCAGGCCGGCCTGAAAGTTGTCGAGACAGATTTGGGCGAATACATCATCCAGCTAGCCGGAGAGCCGCCCAGCCATATCGTCGCCCCTGTTATCCACAAGCGGCTGGAAGAGATTGCGGAAATCTTCCACGAAAAGCTGGACATGCCCCGTACCATGGATCCCACCAAGATGACATCGGCGGCCCGGGTGCGGCTGCGCAGTGAATTTTTTGGCGCACAGATGGGCATCAGCGGCTGCAACTTTGCCATCGCCGAAACGGGGACGATCTGCATCGTCACCAACGAGGGCAACGGGCGCATGGTAAGCAGTATGCCCAAAGTCTATGTGGTGCTGATGGGCATCGAGAAGGTTGTGCCAACCGTGGAGGATGCGCTGCTCCAACTCCAGGCTCTCACCCGCAGCGCCACCGGCCAGCAGATGACCGTCTATTGCTCCATGACCAGCGGCCCCCGGCAGCTGGATCAGCCGGACGGCCCGGAGCAGGTGCATGTGGTGCTCATGGACAATGGCCGCTTGCAGATG
>JAHEML010000050.1 GCA_024643705.1 Caldilineaceae bacterium
CTCAAAAGCATTTTTGGCAGAAAAACAGAAGTTGAACTATCGGATCTAAAGGACAAGTTTTATACAAAGATTCCAGAGCTGAAAAAGGCGCTCTACGAAGACGTGACCGAACGGCAGCTATTTGTGCGCAACCCCGAAAGTGTGCGTAGTCAATATGGCTGCTTGGGTGTGCTGCTTCTGGGCCTGGCAGCAGTTGCGGGTTTTGCATTGGTTGGCGTCTTCGGTGATCTGACTGCCGCTGCCTTTTTACCCGGTTTTGGGATGGGCGTTACAGCATTTGGGTTCATCATTCTTTCCCGTTTCATGCCCAAAAAAACAGACAGCGGTTCCGAAACAGCAGCCCGCTGGCAGGCATTCAAACGCTATCTAAAAGACATCGATCGGTATACGGACCTGGAGGCGCAGAAGGAGATATGGGATCGTTGGTTGCCCTATGCTATCGCCTTTGGAGTAGACAAGGGCTACATCCGCAAATTTGAAAAGGTCGACGCGCCCGCGCCGGGCTGGTACATCCCCGATCCCAGCCTCTATGGCCCCCAACGCGGTTGGTATTATGGCAATGGGGGCGCAGGCGCAGGCCCGACATCATCAGGATCAGGCGGCGGCATGGGCAGATTGGGGCGACCTGGCAGCGAAGGCGGCAGCCTGGGCGGTGGGCTAAGCGATGCTAGCCGAGGTATGGGTACTAGCTTAAGCGCTATGAGCGCGGGCCTAGGCTCGATGCTCTCCAGCGCCAGCAGCACAATGACCAGCCGCCCAGCCAGTTCATCCTCGTCGGGTGGTGGTTGGAGCGGGGGCGGCGGTGGCTTCTCTGGTGGTGGCGGCGGGGGAGGCGGCGGCGGTGGCGGTGGCGGTGGCGGGTTTGGATAAAACAGAAGATAATGGGATGATGGAAGTCTGAATTCAGGTCCCGGTGATCCCTCTATCCTTTCATTTCACAGGAGTGTGCTATGCGTGGAGGCGGACGCATTGTTGGGTTGGTCATCATTGCTATTGCCGTTCTGCTCTTTCTGGGTTGGTCGGCAACAGTTCTTGCTTCGGGTGCTACACCCGGTGGCACGATATTGGGTATCTTTGTTGCACTGCTGGTTTGCGCGCCTTTGATCGGGGTTGGCTTCTATTTGCAGCGCCAGGGCAGCCAAGAAGAAAGTCAATTTGCCCAGGTGGAGCAGGAGAAGAAATTGCTCAACATGGTGCTGACCCAGGGGCAGGTGACAATCTCGGAGATCGTGGTGGCCCTGCAAAAGCCCACCGATGAAGTAGAAGAGATGATTCGCAGCCTGGTAGGCAAACAGTTATTCAGCGGGGCCATCAACTGGGACAAAGGTGTTCTCTACAGCGTAGAGAGCCAGCAGTTGACCGACGGCAAAAAGTGCCCCAACTGTGGGGGCGAGGTATCGTTTGCGGGCAAAGGGCTGATCGAATGTCCCTGGTGTGGCAGCGAAGTCTTTCTGACCAAGCGGGCCGCGGCTACCACAGGTTAACCTGAAAAAGAACCTACATAGGCATGTGTTGTTATCCCAGATGTAACGGCACAAGCGTACACTATACACGTTTCTAAAAGAGATTGAACCAAAGGAGATTTAGATGACCAATCCGTTTGTGGATCTAGCCAAAGACAATATGGGCACAATCGAACGGCTGCTCAAAGGGTTGCCGATTGTGCGGGGCTATGTGGACAAGGAGTTGCGGCGGGAAGCCGATTATCGCCTGCGCCAGACCATTGCCGCCACCTTGGAGGCCGAAAAGCAGAGAATGTACGATCTGCAAAAGAAGCTGCTGAAAGGTGGCGGCCTGCTCTATATGGACGACCTGGATAGCGCCGTGACCCGTGTGCAAAAGCTGGCCGATCGCGTCAAGACAGCCAGCTACGGTTATGCCGGCCTGCTGGATGCAGTCAAAATTCAGGAGGATCAACTGGACGCGCTCCATCGCTTCGACGTGGGGCTGGCTGCCCGCACCTACGAAGTGCAGACAGCCGTAGACGCCCTGGGCACTGCCGTGGACGAAAAGAGCGGTATTGGCAATGCCATTGACAGCCTGTCTGACAAACTCGCCGAACTCAACCGGCTGTACGACGCCCGCCACAAAGCCGTAGAAGACCCAAGCGCACTAGCTGCGGCACCGGTTGTCGAGAAAGAGTGGATGGAAGCCGCCGACACCGCCGCAGAAAGTACAACGAGCGACGGCGAAGACAAGGGCGAGGAAAAAGAAGGCTTCTTCAAACGGATTTTTGATAGGGATGACAAATAACAGAGATAAGGAGATTGAAGATTGGAGATTAAGTACTCAATCGCTCATCTTCAATCTCCTCATCTCTCTAGTGCCACAGGCAAACACGGAGACTAATTTATGCCACGAATCATCGACGTAATCGACGCCCCCGACCAGGGGCCAAATGATCTAGTTGTACGCAAACCAGAGATTGGCGCTGGAGATTTCCGCTTCGGCAGCCAGGTTATTGTGCGCGAGAGCCAGCGGGCCGTCTTCTATCGGGATGGCAAATCTCTGGACATATTCGATCCGGGCCGCCACACCATCAGCACCGCCAACCTGCCCATCCTTTCCAGCCTTCTGCGCCTGGGAACCAGCGGCAAGGATATTTTCACCGCCGAAGTCTACTTCGTCAACATGCGGGAATTTACCGATCTGAAGTGGGGCACGCCCGAACCCATCACCCTGCGAGACACCGACCTGGGTCTCGTGCGTGTGCGCGGCTTCGGTCAATACACCATGCAGGTAGAAGACCCCAAGCGCTTTGTGGACCAGTTTGTGGGAACCCAGGGCATCTACCGCACCGCCCAGATCAGCGACTACCTGCGCGGCGTGGTCATCAGTCGCATGACCGACGTGCTGGGCGAAAACATGACCAGCATCCTCGATCTGCCTAAGCTCTTCGACGAGTTGAGCGCGGCCATGCGGGCCAATCTGCAAGAAGATTTCTCGGCTATGGGTATCTCCCTGCGCCAGTTCCGGGTTGTCTCCATCAGCCCAACCGAAGAGACAGCCAAAGCCATCGACGAACGGGCCAGCATGGGGGCCATCGGCGACATGAACGCCTACATGCAATTCAAGACAGCCCGCGCCATCGGCGACAGCGCCCAACAAGAAGGCTCGGGCGGCGGCGAAGGATTGGGCATGGGTGCGGGTCTGGGTATGGGTATGGGCATGGCAGGGATGATCTCCCAGGCCATGGGCCAAGCTCAAGGCCAACAAAATGCGCCGCAACAGGCCGTGGGTGCGGCGGCAGGTGTCTCTTCGGCGCCATCGGTGATGACCCTGGAAGAAGCTGCTTCTTACCTGAAAGTTGGCACATCCGACATCGAAGCCCTGATTGGTGATGGATCGATCCCGGCTAAGAAGATCGGCAGCCAATACCGGATCAGCAAAAGCGCCATCGACGCTTTTCTGGCGAGTTGATTGCATCGTAAAATAGATTTTTGTAGGTGCAGTTTTTAACCGCACAACTGGCAGAGAGGCTCTCGATTCCCGTGAAAAGAGTGGGTGTTTGATGCTAGTGCTGCTACAAGCAGCGGCTACGAAATTCCACTTTTCCACCAGTAGCGTGAAACGAAAAGCGTGAGATCGGGACCCGATCTCACGCTTTTCGTTTCACGCTACTCCTGTTGAAGCCCTACTCCTCTTTTGTCGAGACCTGTTTCTTGACTTCCTCGACAACCTGCTGCCCCTTCTCCACCATCTCGTACACGCCCGCCTCGATCACCTCTTTGGGTTCAATATCGGCAAAATCGGAGCGGGGCACGATGGCCCAGAAGAGCAGATAGAGCAAGCCAGGGCTGCCAAATCCCAGCAAGAACGCACCGGCAAAGACCAGCCGCACAATGGTCGGATCGATCTCAAAATAGTCGGCCAGGCCACCACAGACACCGGCAATCATCCGATCGCTCTCACTCCGTACAAGTCGCTTTTTCATGATTTTATCTCCCATCAATTTGATTCAATTCGCTGAAACTGCAATCACAATACACTACGGCAGAGAGGTGAAAAGGTTTCCATTCCGAATCGCACCCTTGCGCAATCCCCCGCTGCACCGTATAGTAGGTCGTGCGCTATAGTAGGTCGTGCGTTCTGCAGACAGATGCCCCCATCCCCACATGCAGTATGATAAAATAGAGCGAGGAACCATTGATGAGCCCAAAGGTATTGGAATATGGCCCATATATTTTCTGGTTTCATAGTTATGATGCTCGCTTTGAAAATCGTGCCAGCATCCATATTGGGCGCAGTTCTCAAGATGATGAAAACGACGCCAAAGTTTGGCTCGAACCGGACGTAGAAGTCGCCCGTCCTGGCCGCCGGCTACGAAGGCATGAAATACGCACTGTGCTGGCGGTTGTGGAAGAGAATCGGGAATATTTTTTGGAGGAATGGTATGGATACAAACGTCGCGCTGGTGGATGAAAAAGTGCAAGTCAAACGTTTTGGAATTCAGCATTCGGTGTCAGACTACACTTTTCCTAAAGAGGCGTTGATTCATCAAGTTTCGTTTGACGAGATGTTTCTACACATTGAACTGACGGATGGGCGACGCCTCTCAATCCCCCTTTGGTGGATTCCAACTGTCTATCACGCTGATCCTCAAGACCGAGAGAAATATGAGGTTAGCCGCAATCGTAAAATGATCATTTGGAACCCGGACAAATGCACAATCAATGATGAATTGCGTCTTGTCGACTATTTGGGCCCTGCTGTTGGCGCGCCTTCCTAGCTTGCCTTTTTCTATCCGCGAAACCAAAGGCTTTGCAATGAGTTCATGAATACACCCCAGGAAACCGCAAGGACAGATTGAAATGCCCCCCAAACCAGACTTTTTGGCTGATCTGCGCTGCCATATTGGCGAGCACACCCAACAGGTGCAGTCCCTCTTTCTGGAGCTGGACGACGAGCAGTTGGCCCAACAGCCCGCGCCCGGCGAGTGGACCATCCTGCAATGCTTCGATCATCTCAACCTGACCCACGACTACTACGCGCCTAAAATTGCCGGTGGCATCGCCCAACAACGTCAGGCCAACACCGTCGCCAGCCCCAGTGCCGACAGCTACGCACCTTCTTTTTGGGGTCGTATCTACATGTATTTTTCCCTCAACCCCAAGTACAGTTTCCCCACCGCACCAGAGATCACACCCGCAGCCTCCCAGTTGGATCGGGACGTTCTGCACACCTACCTGGCAAAACAGGAAACCCTGCTGCAAACACTCAGCGCGGTCGAAACCCTTGATCTGCGCCGAACGACCATTCCCATCGAAAAGTTTGTGCGCTTCAACCTGGGCGACTGCCTCAAGGTTGTCGTCTATCACGATGGGCTGCACGTGAGACAGGCCGAGCGGGTATTGCGAAACGTTTCGGGGTAATCAGCGCCAAAGAAACTACCTATCGTCCGCCATCCAGCCGTTAGCCCACCCTCAACAACACCCCGGAGGCCCCAATGACCGATATCTGCTTTCTCCCCGCCACCGAGCTGGCCCGGCGCATCCGGGAGAAGGAACTCTCTGCTGTAGAGGTGATGGAAGCCCACATCGCCCAGATCGAGCGGGTGAATCCGGCACTGAATGCGGTTGTCACCTTTCTGCCCGAACAGGCTTTGGAAAAGGCGAAAGCAGCGGACGCGGCACTGGCGCGGGGCGAAAAAGTGGGGCCTCTGCACGGGCTGCCCATGCTCCACAAAGACACCAACGAGACAGCCGGCATCCGCACCACCTATGGCTCGCCCATCTTCCGGGACAACGTGCCTGCCCGCAGCGCGCTGCTCATCGAACGGGCGCACCAGGCCGGTGCGATCCCCCTGGGCAAGACCAATGTGCCGGAGTTTGGCGCAGGTTCCCAGAGCTTCAACCCGGTTTTTGGGGCCACCCGCAACCCCTACGACACCAGCAAAACCTGTGGCGGCAGCAGCGGTGGGCAGGCCGTGGCCCTGGCCTGCGGCATGACACCCATCGCCGACGGCAGCGACATGGGCGGCTCGTTGCGCAACCCGGCCAACTTCTGCAACGTGGTTGGTTTTCGCCCCTCGCCGGGACGGGTCCCCGTCTGGCCCAGCCAGGTAGGCTGGTTTGGCATATCCCTGCAAGGGCCGATGGCCCGCACCGTGCAGGATGTGGCGCTGCAACTCTCGGTGATGGCTGGGCCGGATGCCCGCAGCCCCATTTCCATTGCCGAGCCGGGCAGCCTCTTTGCCCGCCCCCTGGCGCGCGACTTCACCGGTGTGCGCATCGCCTACAGCCCCAACCTGGGCGACCTGCCGGTGGACCCGCGAGTGACTGCGGCCATTGCCAGCCAACTCCCCGTTTTCGCCGATCTGGGCTGCCGTGTGGACGAAGCCACGCCCGATTACAGCGGCGCGGACGAGGCGTTCAAGGTATGGCGGGCGTGGCGTTTTCACCTTGGCTATGGGGAATTGATGAAGACCCGGCGGGCCGAGATGAAAGAGACGGTGATCTGGAACATCGAAGAGGGCGAGCGCCTGACAGGTCCCCAGATTGGCCGGGCCGAGCAGAAACGCACCGAACTTTTCCAACGCATGCACGACTTTATGCAGCAATACGAGTTCCTCATTCTACCCGTCAACCAGGTGCCCCCCTTCTCCGTGGATCAGGAATACATCACCGAGATCAACACAGGCAGCGGTATCGTGCCCATGGAGACATACATCGACTGGATGAAATCCTGCTACTACATCACCGTCACCGGCCATCCGGCCATCTCGGTTCCCTGCGGATTCACCCCCGAAGGGCTGCCCGTGGGTGTGCAGATTGTGGGCCGCCACCAGGATGATTTTGGCGTGCTGCAACTGGCCCACGCCTTCGAGCAGGCCACCCGGGTGGGCGATCGCCGACCGCCGATCATTGAACAGGTGTAGGGAAATTTCAGCACCAGGATTGTAATGCGAAGATTTCAATACAAAAATTTCAACGTAGAGGCGCGATGATGCAAAGGCGCAGAGAGATTCGAACCCTTGGCCTCTTTCCACTTTTGCGCCCCCACGTTATATCGTTTCATTTTCAGGAGGATATGCCATGAAAGGTGTTGCAAAGATTGCCAGAGGCGAGGGAAACGTGGCGCTCATCGACGTGCCAGAACCTGAAGCCATTCCGGGCCATGTGGTAATCGAAGTGCAGGGGGCGGGCGTCTGTGGCACAGACATGCACATCTACCACGACGAATACCCCTCTTTCCCACCGGTGATCCTGGGCCACGAGGTAGCCGGTATTGTGGCCGCAGTGGGTACCGGCGTGGAAACATGCGCGCCGGGCGATCGGGTGACCAGTGAACCCTATTTTTCGGTTTGCGGGCGCTGCAACTTCTGCCGGGATGGCCTGCCCAACCAGTGCCCCCAAAGACGATCCATCGGGAGTGGTGTTCACGGCGCATTCACCCGTTACGTGTTGGTTCCTGCCCACGACATCCATCACTTGCCAGCCAATGTGAGCATGGAAGCCGGCGCGCTGACCGAACCCCTGGCCTGCTGTGTTCACGCCCTGGAAATGACCCGTGTGGAACCCAGTGACACAGTTGCCGTGGTCGGGCCGGGCGCGATCGGCCTGCTGGCTGCCCAAGTGGTCAAGGCTGCGGGCGCGCGGGTGATTCTGCTGGGCACCCGCGCCGACGAGGAGCGACTGGCCCTGGCCCGCACCCTGGGCATCGACACCACCATCGACGTGCAGGCCGAAGACGCGCTGAGCGTCGTCACCGAATTGACCGGAGGCTTGGGCGCGGATGTGGTTTTTGAATGTTCCGGGGCCGAGGCAGGCGCGCAACTGTCGCTTTCCCTGGTGCGCCGCCGGGGCTACTATGCCCAGATGGGGCTGATCGGGCGGCCCATCCGCTGGGATTTGGAGCAGGTCTGCTTCAAAGAGATTCAGGTCAACGGCAGCTTTGCCACAGTACCCAGCGCCTGGCGCAAAGCCCTGCGCCTGCTGGCCAATGGTCAAGTGCAGACCACGCCCCTCATCTCCCACACCCTGCCCATCGAAGGTTGGCAAGAAGCATTCTCGCTCTTTGAGGCCCGAAAATCGGTGAAAATCCTGCTCACCCCCAATTAAGCAAGACTGCCCACACCCACAGGAAACTCACCCATGCCCCAGAGAGATTTGCTCCACGAGACGACAATCGCTGACCTGCAATCCCACATGGAGAGCGGTGCCACCACAGCCCTGGCCATCACGTCGGCCTACAGCGAGCGGATCAGGGAAATTGACACGCGCCTGCATTCCGTGTTGGAGATCAACCCGGACGCGCTGGAGATTGCCAGGGCATTGGACGTAGAACGCCGGGAAAGAGGGTCGCGGGGACCCCTGCACGGCATCCCCATTTTGCTCAAAGACAACGTCGACACCGACGACGCCATGCAGACCACGGCAGGATCGTTGGCATTGCTCGGCTCCCGGCCCGCCCAGGATGCCACAGTGGCGGCGCGGCTGCGGGCCGCGGGTGCGATCATTCTGGGCAAGGCCAACCTGAGCGAGTGGGCCAACTTCCGCTCCACCCATTCCATCAGCGGCTGGAGTGCGCGGGGCGGCCAGTGCCAGAACCCCTACCGCACAGGTCACAACCCCTGTGGCTCCAGCTCCGGTTCTGGGGTAGCGGTGTCGGCCAACCTTGCCGCGGCGGCTCTGGGCACAGAGACCGACGGATCAATCGTCTGTCCATCGGCTGTTAACGGCATTGTGGGCATCAAGCCAACCGTGGGGCTGGTGAGCCGGGCCGGGGTGATCCCGATTGCCCACAGCCAGGATACGGTGGGGCCGATGACCCGCACCGTGGCCGATGGCGCAGCCCTGCTTGGCGCTCTGGTGGGTGTGGATGGACGGGATGGCGCAACCGGGGCCAGCGCTGCTCATTTCCACACAGACTATACCCAATTTCTCCATGCAGATGGCTTGCGCGGCGCACGCATTGGTGTGGCGCGGGAGCGCTATTTCGGCTATCATAACCAAACCGATGCACTCGTCGAACAAGCCATCGAAATAATGCGGGAAGCAGGCGCGGTGATCATCGATCCAGCCAATATTCCCACGGCCAACGATGAGCGGATGCGGGAGAGTGAACTGACAGTTCTGCTCTACGAGCTAAAAGCAGACATGGCACACTATCTCGCCACCCGCACGCCAACCCGGTCCGACCAGCCCCAGTCCCACACCCTGGGTGATCTGATCACCTTCAACCGGGCCAATGCGGAACGGGAGTTGGAGATTTTTGGTCAGGAACTCTTCGAGATGGCCTGGGAATGTAGAGACCTGACCGACCCAGCCTATGTGGATGCCCTGACACTGGGCCGAAAGCTGGCCGGGGCCGAAGGGATCAATGCCGTGATGAACGCACACAGATTGGACGCGTTGATCGCTCCCACAGGAGCGCCGTCCTGGCCCAACGATCCCACCCAGGGCGACAGATATGTGGGCGGTAGCTCTCGCCCGGCGGCGGTGGCGGGCTATCCGTTGATCACAGTGCCGGCTGGTTTTGTGGATGGACTGCCTGTGGGGATCACCTTTATGGGGCGGGCATGGAGCGAGCCAACGCTGATCCGCCTGGCCTACGCGTACGAACAAAAATCTTTTGCTCGGCGTCCCCCAAAGCTGTAGCATTCCACCTTTCACTTCAGCCGCTTTCAGGAGGTACGCCCTATGAACTATTTGCTGTCCACCCACTTTGCCCTGCCTTTTGCGACGTTGAATAGCGTGGCTTGGCAGCAAGAGCGCCGCGGCCTCACTTGGGGCTTAATCTTGCTCATCCTTCTCATCGGTGCTTTGCTGATCCTCTGGTGGCTGCTGGGGCCGGGGGCCAAGCGGCGACGAGAAAGAATGGGCGATCTGCCCACACCCGCGCCGGGCGCCCCCCCGAAGAGCCACCAGGCGTCGACGACCGCACCCCATTCCGGCCCACAACCCAAAAAACCAACCCCGCCGTCCGTTGCACCGGCTGTTGCCGCCTCGCCTGTCCTCGCGGTCGAGAACGTCGCCACAGTGGAAGATACGCCGGAGGAAGATACACCGGAGATTGCCGCTATTGTTGACGAAGCTGAAAGCGCCGGGGAAACAATTGTGGCTCCAGTGGATGAGGTTGTAGAAGAACTGGGCGATGGGGAGAGTGCAAGTTCGCCGAATCCCACAGAACCGGACAATCTGCGCAAACTGGAAGGCATTGGCCCCAAGGTGGCCGGCATTTTGATCGCCAACGGGATCGGCACTTTTGCCGAGCTGTCTGCCACCAACATCGAACGTCTGGCGGAAATTCTGGAAGCCGAAGGGCTGAAGTTTATGAAGCCCGACACCTGGCCGGAGCAAGCCGCCTTTGCCGCCAAAGGGGACTGGGATGGGCTGCAACATTTGCAGAGCCAGCTCAAAGGTGGCCGACGGATTGAGGAATAAGTTGAGGATGCCTGCGGAGCAACAATGACAAATTTGCCGGATGTGTACATTGTAGGCGCGCTGCGCACGCCCATTGGCCGCCACGGGGGCGCGCTCGCATCGATCCGCCCGGACGATCTGGCCGCGCATGTGATCCGTAGCCTGGTGGAGCGCACGGGCGTCGATCCCGCGTCCATCGAAGATGTGCTTTTAGGCTGCGCCAACCAGGCCGGGGAAGACAATCGCAACGTGGCGCGCATGGCCCTGCTTTTGGCTGGGCTGCCCCAGGAGGTAGCCGGTGCGACTCTCAACCGATTGTGCGGCTCGTCCATGGAGGCTGTCCACAGCGGCGCGCGCCAGATCATGACCGGCGACGCTGGGGTGGTGATTGCGGGTGGTGTGGAGAGCATGAGCCGTGCTCCCCTTGTCATGCCCAAACCAGAACGGGCCTACGCCACCGGGGATGTGACCGTCCACGACACGACCCTGGGCTGGCGTTTCCCCAACCCCAAGCTGGCAGAACTCTTCCCCCTGGAAGGCATG
>JAHEML010000690.1 GCA_024643705.1 Caldilineaceae bacterium
TCGGTTTCGGTGATGTAGACAGGCAGCCGTCGCATGTTGTGGGGGATGGCCTGCATAAAATCGCGGTAGGCCAGAAAATGGTAGTGGTGCTGGGGAAATCGCTGGAGTTTGCTGTCATCCCGAATCAATGAAGGGTCGGCACCGTGGGTGTAGGTGTGGATGGTGATCCCATCACATTCCGTGGGGCCGAGCAGCAGCAGAATGTCCTGAAAGTACTTGATCCAATCTCCAGTCGGGTTGCCGGGATAGGTGGTATGAGTATTCCAGGGAGCCACAGCAGCGATGAGTACTTGATCTTTTTCGTGGCCGGGAACCCGATGAATGGCGTCTCGACAGAGACGGTAACAACGGGCATACATCTCCGGCGTGATGATTTCGCCATCTTCATCTGCCGAGCCTTCGCTTTCTCGGCTAGTGCCCGCACTGACAGGGCGTTGGGCATTGAACCGTTCCGGCAGGCCCCGCTGTTGTGGATCTGCCTGTGCAAAGCTCTCCTGGTGGCTTGCCTGTGTAACTGACTTGGCTGTAGCCGACGTTGAGGTGGCGCCAGGTCTTTCCACAGCATAATTGATCTCGTTGCCGATGATCCACACCCCGCAGCCCCGGCTGGAGGAGACGAAGTTAGCACAGCGTCGAGCAAAGTTGGCGTAGTCGCTGCTGAGGGGAACCGAGCCTTGAGGGTGATGGCCGTTGTTCAGCCGGGCCATCACAGCCAGCCCCTGCTCGGAAAAGGGGGTATAGTCTTTGCTGCTGCGATCGTTGGGGCTATGCCCCAGCACTTCGTTGAAGAGAATCCAGCCGGGCTTGCCAGCTTCGAGCATCAGGTGCTCGCCACCCGGTTCGTGTATGCCAAAAATATAGTCGGAATCGATCCGTGGTTGGGGCATATTCTCTCCCAAGATGAAAAAAGGACGCTGAAGCCTCTACCCTTGCCGCTTGTTGTGCCCGGCCTACCAGAAGCCGTCATCCTCGTTGAAGCCTGCTTGTTCGACGATGTTTGCCACCGTCTCCATGATTGGGCCATGCACTTGCCCGTTGCTGGCAATCAGGCCGTTGTGGGCGCGTACATCGCGCTTGTTGTAGCGCAGTGGATTGCCCCAGCAATCGGTCATAACACCCCCTGCCGCCGTGAGCACAGCCTCTGGCGCGCACAGGTCCCATTCTTTGCAACCGGGGCTGGGGTGGATGTAGAGGTCGGCCAACTGGCGGGCGATCTGTCCTACCTTCAGGCCGACGCTGCCCGTGACGCTTTCGCTGGTGATGCCCAGTTTGCGGCGGATGTTGTCCACGATCTGTTTGCGGTGGCTGCGGCTGCTCACCAATACCATTTGCCGTGTGTTTGTTCGATCACTCACATGCAGGGGGATGGATTCGCCTTCTTCCAACAGGCTGGCGCCTTGGCCCACGATGCCGCTGTAGAGCAACCCGCTGGATGGCTGATAGACCACGCCCATGGCCGGTCGCCCACCGATGGCCAGCCCGATCATGATGGAAAACTCTCCGTTGCGGGCGATGAACTCTTTCGTGCCGTCCAGGGGATCAACAATCCAGACCCGATCTTTGTGCAGACGGCTTAAGTCATCCTTCGACTCTTCCGAAAGGATGCCGTCGTCGGGGAAGGCGGCGCGGATGCAGGTGACAATATGCTGGTTGGCCGAGCGGTCAGCTTCGGTCACCGGCTCGTCTGGTGCTTTGTACTCCACTTCCGATGCGCCCACATAAAAAGTGTTCACAATCGTCCCCGCCTCTTGGGCGATGCGCGCCGTGAAGGCTAATTCTTCCTGCAGATCGATCTGCGAATTGCTCATTGGGTTGATCTGACTTTCTGCTGACATGGTGTCTGCCCCGTTGGTTTTGGACGAATGATTGGACATTATTTGAAAGGCACGGCGGCCTTTGTTTCGGTGTAAAGCGGGGTGCATTCTAGCACAACGGCCCAAAAAGGCAAATGGTGTCGCCAGCACCAAGTGGGATACAGATGTGGATGCAAACAAGGCGGCGCAGGCTGACTAGGCCTGGCTGAGAATCCGATTGAGCAGACCGAGCAATGGGCCTCGTTGTTCCATGCCATTTTCGCCATAATCGCTAAGCCCCAGGTAGATTTCCTGTCGGGTGCGCCGTACAAGACCAATCAGCAGTTTGCGTAGCATCTCCTGGCGTCGTTGAAACTCGTCCAGATCGCTCCAAACCGCGTTGGCAGGCCACTGCTGAGAGAGAACATAGGGATGGGTGAGGGGCTGGTAAAGACGCTCCCACCAACCTGTTGCGCCGATGTCCAGCCAGAACTGGATATCGACGGGCCGATTGCGCATGAGATAGGTGTAAGCCGGCGCAATAAAGACCACATCTTCATCTTCTTCCCAGCCGGGTACGTAAAGCGCACCCAATGCGCCGCTTGCCACCAGTTCCACATAGGTTTTGCCGATGGCAACCCGCTGCACAGGTTGTTTGACCGAATCACTCTCTGTCTCTTCGACGGCCCAGCGAAAATTGCGCGCCGACACAACCAACTGATTCGCCACCCGCGCGCCGTCAACATCGTCGTGAAAGCCAAAACCGGGCTGGCTGAGCATCTCGCCAAAGAGCCGGGCAAAAAATTGATCCAGCGGGGTGAACTCTGTTTCGGCGCGGTAGTCGTAGAGCCAGTTGCGCAGATATTCGTAGCGTTCGCCCGCCGTGTAGGTGATGCGGCTCTGCACAGGACCCCGCAACCCGGCAAAGGTTGCCAACTCGCCGGCGCGATTACCTCGCGTACCGTAAGCCACCTGAGAGAGTAGATGGGCACGCACCGGGTCTAGCCCGTCGATGATTGTGCCGAAGGTATGGGTGACATCGGTTGACTGGGGGTAGTGTTGCCAAGTAGGATGGGCCAGAGCCGCCAGGGTGAGCAGGGCGCGGGCTGCTGGTTCGGCATTCAACGCCCT
>JAHEML010000691.1 GCA_024643705.1 Caldilineaceae bacterium
AACGCGTGGCGTAAGTGGCTGGGCATGACCCCAATCAGCGCCTCCAGAAAGAGCGCGCGGCTGTCATTGTTGAAAAAGCCGGGACAGGCGTGCAACTGTTGAGCTTGCTCGGCAATGGCTGCGCTCAGGGCCGGATGCCCATACCCAAGCATGGCGACCCCCTGGCTGGAGGTCAGGTCCAGATAGCGGTTGCCCTCGCTGTCGAGCATCCAGCAGCCCTCGCCGGAAACCATCACAGTTTCGCCCCGGCGGGAGACGACGCCGGATTCCAATGTGGATTCCAGTTGGGCGAATCGGGTATTGCGTGTTGCGTATTGCGTAGGTAGGTCTGTCATTGGTGTTTCTAAGCTCCATTGGTGGTCAGCGGCGAAGATGACTTCGCTTTGACAGTCAACAAATTGACTGTCAACAAACTGACTGTGAACAAAATAGTCGGCGGCTTCTTCCCGAAGTAGACTGTGGTGTTGGGCGGGTATGATTGTGAGTAACAGGCGGCTTATTTCAGCCAACAGTTCGGCCCGATGGTGATAGACTGGTTCGCCCAGAATATGGCGGCCCAGAAAGTACCAGTTGCGTGCCTCTCGGCCCGATCCAAGCGCATATTCGTGAAATTGGGTTTGGGCTTTTCCGGAGTTGCGAGAGTATCCTTCGGCAATATTGGCGCTGATCGACCCCACTGCCCGATAGAGTTGGTCGGAAAGTTCCCGTGTGCGTTTGTCCACGTGCAGCTTCGTAACATCGCTCCAACTTATATCGCCGAGAAACAACGCCAATCGATAAACCCGCATCCGCCAGAGTGGGTCATTCGCAATCGACTTTGGCACGCTCCCTCCCACTCCTCCATCGACCGAATCTGCGCCATGTGGGTCTCCCCAACGAGTAAACGTCCGTTGCCCAGCCAACACTCACTATCTACGCAATACGCAATATGTATTGCGTATTACTCAATTCGCCGCCCTACAATATCTGCGTCCCTTCCCCGCCCAACGCCCTCGACACCGGATTCTCCACCCGCCCGTCGGCGAAGATCACCTTCTGCACGCCTTCCGCAATCGCTTCCACCGCGCCCATCACCTTCTTCTTCATGCGTCCTTCGGCATACTGCATAAAGTCGTCGGCCTTGGCCCGGGGAATCTCCCGGATCAGGCTGGACTCGTCGGGGAAGTTGCGCAGCAGGCCAGGCACGTTGGAGAGGATCACCAGGGCATCGGCCTGGAAAGCCGCGGCAACCATGGCCGCGGCCCGGTCGCCGTCCACATTGATCGCCTCGCCTTTGTCCGACGCGCCGGGTGGGGTGAGCACAGGCAGGTAACCATTGGCGAGCAACAGCCGCAGGAGATCGGTGTTCACCCGCTCCACTGTGCCGGTCCAATCGTCGCGCAACACCAGCCGTCGCCCGTTCATGCGCACCCGGATAGTATCTTTGCGGCTGCCTTCAAAGATGCGCCCATCCAGCCCGCTCAGCCCGACTGCGTTGACGCCGGCTGTCTGCAATTTCTCCACCCACTGTTTGTTGAGTTGGCCGCAGTAGACCATCTCGAAAATTTCCAGGGTGCGTCGGTCGGTGCGACGGCTCACATAGCCGCTTTCGCTGGTGACAAACTGGGGCGGGTGTCCCAATGCTTCGGCTACTTCGTTGGTCGTCTCTGCGCCACCATGGACCAGAATCAACTCTTGGCCCGCGCTGCGTAGGGCCACAATATCCGCCACCACCGCGTCGATGTTCAAATCTTTTCCACCGCCGACTTTAATGACGAGCATTGGTTATTTCTCCTGTAAAGTGTAATTGCGTATTGCGTAGGTAGTGACATTGGGTACCTGTCAGGTGTCTGGACGAAGCGAGGGAGAGCTTCTTCACCAACCGCCTGTTCCATCTGACTCTGAACATGGCTTGCTTACACATTACGCGATACGCAGTCATCTGTCCTCAACCTACTTCCCCAATAGACTCTTCGATCCACCTCTGCACCGCCTCTTCATCGCCTCGTCCCTTGGCCTGCTGAAACCGCACCAGCAGCAACCCGGCCAGGGGCAGCAACGCTACGAAAAGGATGGGCAACCCATCGGCTGCGGTGGCGTTGGGTGTGGCGCGCTGGGCCGCGGCCACCAAAAAAACGAGCGCCAGCAGGCTGCTCAGACCGATCCAGGCGGCGGTGTAGAGCCGGGTCATGGGGTGCATCTGAAAATGACCCTCTAGACGGCTGCCCGTGCCTGTGGACATAAACACGCCGTAGAAGATCGGCGCAAATGTGCCTTGGCTGGAAGAAAAGTCCCGCGTCCGCCAGACCTTTACACCGTCGTTTTCTACCCGCCCGCGAAATTCGTCGCCAAACGCTGCCTGCAAACGGGCCAGCGCGTGATCCGCAGCCAAGCCCGATTCGAATGTCACCTGGTTGCGGCTGGGTCTCCACAAAAGTGCCGGTAGCGAACTCTCCAATCCCTATTCTCCAATCCCTATTCTTCGATCACCGCAATTTGCGCCAGTGCATCCGCTGGCGGCAGCCCTGTTTGCCAGCGGGCAACCAGGGCCATGGCCTCCTCTGCAGCCGCGTAGCATTGGGCCTGCAACTCTGGGGAATAACCGTACGTCTCCATCGCCTCGGCGAATTCGTCCTCGTCCACCAGCCGGGGACCGTCGATGTTTGTCACATCCAGTTCATAATCGATGTAACTGATCTCCCCATCTCCCACTTCGACGGGGCCAGCGATATGCACATAGACTTCAATCACGTTGCCATCGGGATCAATTACTTCCAACAGATTGATCCAGCGCCCATACCAGAAATAGTGATAAACATCATTTTCTGCCTGCCAGGATCGGCGATGGTCCCAGATTTGGGTTTTGCGCGGCGAAATTAAGACCAGCCCTTCTGGCAGTTGGGCCACCAGTTTGGTCAGGTGATGACGATAGCAGTGGCCGTCG
>JAHEML010000692.1 GCA_024643705.1 Caldilineaceae bacterium
CTTTTTCACGCCGTCAGCCAGGAGATCGCCGATGCCTTCGCGCTTAGCAATTTTGTGGATCATGGCCAGCATTGCATCCGCACTGCCCCAAACCAGTTCGATGCCGTCGGTATCTTCCTTGGTCAGGATGCCGTTTTCGTAACATTCCATGGCAAAAGCGATGCAGACGCCGGTGGAAATGCCGTCCATCACGTAGCGGTTCACCCACTGGCTGCCCTCGGCAATCGCAGCCAGATCGTCCACGCCACACAACGAACCCAGCGCGGCGATAATCTCGTATTCCATGCCGCCGTGCTTGGCGGTGACGCCCCGCTCGGGCACTTCTACTTCCCGTTTGCAGGCCACATTACAGGCAAAGCATGTGCCCCGGTTGACCAGAATGGTGTTCGCCATGGTCTGGCCGCTGATGTTGTTCCAGCCGTCAAAGCCGCCATCCTGGAAATTGTGGGTGGGCAGAATGCCATCTTTTTGCAGGGTGGGCACACCGCCCGCGGTTCCCGTCTGGTGGTAGCGATCCGATTCCTGGTCGTAGTGTTCCCGGAACCATTTGACCACGCCGTTTGTCTCTTCCCGGCTGCTGGGCACAAGTCGCTCTTTGCCCCGCACCACAATCGCTTTGAGCATCTTGCTGCCCATCACCGCGCCCAGGCCAGCCCGCCCGTGGAAATGGCGCAGTTGGTTGGTCATGGCTGCATAGAGCACTTTGTTTTCGCCGGCGACACCTGTCTGCAAAATGCAGATTTTCTTATCGCCGATCTCTTCTTCCAGACCATCCTGTACAAAATCGGCCAATTGGCCCCAATACTTGCTGGCGTCCCGAATCTCGCAGCCACCATCAGCCACGTAGAGATAGACGGGCTTTTCCGATTGGCCGTGGACAATCATCCCATCAAAGCCGGTGCGCTTGAACTCCGGCCCCCAATAGCCGCCCGCTTCTGCTTCGCCAAAGCCGCCAGTAAGGGGGGATTTGGCCGCGGCGGTGTAGCGATTGGCCCCAGAAAGAGCCAGACCGTTGATGACGCTGGTCATTATGATCAGGGGGTTTTCCGGGCCGAGGGGATCGATGCCGGGCTTCACATCCCGCAATAGAAAGTGGCTTGCCAGGGCGCTGCCGCCCAAGTAACGCCGGTAGAGCACTTCGTCCAGGGTTTCCACCCACGTCTCGCCGCGGGTGAGGTCTACGTGCAAAATCTTTCCGGTAAAACTTTGAGGCATTGTTTCCTCCAGAGATGAATTGAAGTGGAGAGCGCAAAAGGAGAACTGGGCCTATTGTATCGCGTGGGGTGGGTGGGGGGCAAGTTGTGGAAATGGGCGTTATCAGCACTCAACAGGGCGCGGAGTAATACGAATTTGGCCGAGTGCTATTACAATCAACGCGCTGGCAAGCCGCTCTCCTTGTGTCTGCGCAAGTTGGAGAACAGCCCCAGCCAAATCAGAACGGGCGTTACCAGGGTACCGAATCATAGTCCGGCTTGTAGCGCGGGAGTCAGGCACGCACACTCGTCAAAGCATATGGCGGGTCACGCAGGCACATCCGTTCGCATTGCACACCGCACCGCTCCGTGCTACTCTCCTTCTTCGTGACATTATCGCCTCGCTGTTGACCAACCATTCCGCCAAAGGAACTGCCCAACATGACCGAACAAACTCTGGATGATCTACTGGCCCTGCTCCCTATCGAAGGGCCACCCGGCGGCGAAGCCCAGGTAGCTGCGTGGATACGCGCCCGCCTGGAGGGGATGGGTGTGGCGACGACGCAGATGGTCCACGATCGCGCCCAAAAGCAGAGTGAATACGGCGGCGACACGGGCAACCTGATCGTGCGGCTCCCCAGCCATCGACCCGGACCCCATCTACTGTTCACCACCCACATGGACACTGTACCCAATGCCGTCGGCTGCCAGCCCCATCTGCTGCGGGAAGAAGGGCGTATCGTCAACCATGCGCCCGGTCGGGCATTGGGCGGGGACAATCGACTGGGTTGCGCGGTGCTGCTCCATTTGGCCCGTGTCCTGTTGGAAAAAAGGGGCGATCATCCGTCCGCCACCCTTGTCTTTTTTGTGCAAGAGGAAGTCGGTCTGGTCGGCTCGCGAGGGCTGGACCTTTCGCTGTTGGGAGAACCTCCCCCCACCCAATGCTTCAACTTCGATGGCGGCTCACCGGATGAATTCGTGATCGCCGTGATTGGGGCCGAACGCTTCACCATCGACATCACGGGCATCGCGGCCCACGCGGGCGCATACCCTGCCGACGGTCTCTCGGCAGCGGTGCTGGCCGCACGGGCCATCGCCGAACTCGACCGGGGTGGCTGGCACGGGCGCATCGTTAAAGATGAAGGTGTCGGCTCGGCCAACGTGGGCATCTTGCAAGGGGGACAGGGAAGCAACGTTGTCATGCCGTCCCTGCACATACTGGCCGAAGCCCGCTCCCACAACCCACACTTTCGGCAACAAATTATTGATGTGTGGAAGGCTGCGTTTGTTCGCGAGGCGGAGGAAATGACCAACCAGAAAGGGCAACGAGGCAGCGTGACTTTTGGCCCTGGCCCCACCTACGAAGCCTTTGCGCTGGCCGACAACGAGCCCACCGTCCGGCGGGTACTGGCCGCGGCCCAGGGTTGCGGCATCACGGCCCACACCGTCAGCAACGACGGTGGCATGGACGCCAACCGGATTGTGGCCCACGGTATTCCTGCGGTCACCCTGGGCGTGGGTCAGCGCAGGGTTCATCAGCCAGAGGAGTGGATCGATCTGGCCGATTTCGAGAAAGCCTGTCAGCTGGCGGTGGAAATTGCGCTGCAGGATAGCGTGGAATGACGGCAAAATTGGGTAGTCGGACAACCAGGATACCCACAAAAAAGACCATCCGGCGAAATCACCGGATGGTCCATATTTACATCGATTCATTGCTGAAGGGGCGCC
>JAHEML010000693.1 GCA_024643705.1 Caldilineaceae bacterium
CCTGCTGCCCGGAGGGCCTGGATGATGGGCTGAAAGGTGTTATCGGCAGGATTGGACGAGCCCCACGAGTTGTTGATCACGTCCGGGGCTTTGGAGCAGTCGGCGGTGGCAAGATCGCCGGTGAGGTCCGTGGGGCATAAAAACCACTGGAAAGCCTTGATCCCACCAATATCATCCTGCCTGCCGCCGGGCATGGTGGCGCCGCAGATGCCCGGAACAGCAATCCAACGGGCATCGGGGGCCATGCCGATGATGGGTGCGCTGCTCCCCGCGGCCTCGCCCACCATTGTCCCCATGGTGTGGGTTCCGTGGGTTCCATAGGCGCAATCAGTGGGTCGATCAGTCACACTGGGGCCTAAATTGCCGTCGGAATAAAGTTCGCCGTTGGGGACAAACCAATTGTAGTTGTGATCGATGACTCCGTTTTCGTTGCCCCGGTATTGGCGCAGCAGGGCAGGGTGGCGAAAATTCACACCGGTGTCGAACCCACCCACCACCGCGCCCGCACCGCGAACACCCAATTCGGTATGAACCCGATCGGCCTGCACCGTCTGCAAGTTCCATTCGTGTTGCCCCCCCGCCGTAGCCTGGGCCTCGTCGCTACTTTGATCGTTGGCTGATTCTTGGGTTTCGCGCACAATTGGGTAGAGCGGATAATTGGCGACAATCCTGCTCACTTCGGTCTGTTGGGCCAGTTGAATAATGGTTGTCAAGTCCGCTTCGGCGGCCACCGCGTTGACGATAAAAAGGGGCTGGTAGCTGGACACACCAGGGCTGCCGCTTTGCCGCTGACCGCTGGCGGCGGTGAGGATACGCAGAACACCATCCTGGCTCTGGGTTGCCGTGGCACGCAAGGTGTCCACCAATGCGCGCCGTTTGTCGGCTGGGCTGGCATAGGTGCGTCCATCCACAGTCGACAGGTCGGCCGTCTCGTGCAAATAGATGATAAAACGGGTCTGCTGACGTGGGGCGAGTAAGGGTTCAGTTTCATCGGGCAGAAGAAGCGATTGCCCATCCAGATGCGCGGGCAGAACGGTCCCCCGCAGTTCATCCAGGATACGAACATCTACTTTGGCTTGCAGATCGGGCGATAAAGCATCCCACGCAGCCCAGACCGCATTTTGCGCGCTGGTGCTGCGCGCTGCAGATGGTTCGGGTGTAGGGGTAGAGGCGGGGGTGGAGGTTGAAGTCTTGGTCTGGGGTACTGGCTGCGCGATCGCGTCATCTATCCCAGCCAGCAGGGTGTTGGCGGCAAAGCCAGACAACAAGCCCCAAACAAGCAGCAGCGCGCCGAGCCGGAAAATCCATAGAGTGCGGGAATAAACAGACATAGCCAAAGGCTCCTAACAAAGATAGACCGTTGTGGATTTCCACAGTGCCTCAAACACGGAGACATGAAACACGGAGACATGAAACACGAAGACATGAAACACGAAGAGCAGAGATAGAGGTATTGAGCCAACGCCGTAGATTGCGAGACGTGTGGACGGACAATGTATACTTGGCAGGTGAGAGTATTGGGTATGTACAGGCAACAGCTTGCAGACAGACCAGCAGGATCTATCCGTCAAGTGTAAAACAAGA
The DNA here is from genome assembly GCA_024643705.1 of Caldilineaceae bacterium. Classification (GTDB taxonomy): domain Bacteria; phylum Chloroflexota; class Anaerolineae; order Caldilineales; family Caldilineaceae; genus JACQGT01. The sequence goes on from JAHEML010000693.1 coordinate 1,585, forward strand.
TAGGGGTATACGGAAATCCTTCGCTTGGCCCACTATTTCGACCAAGCGAAGGAGTTTTGCAGGCTGTACTCGACGCTTGCAGACCCGAGTAGACCTGAACTTGCCTGGATTTCAGTGGGCAGCCAGAGAAGCAGCGTAGACGGTGTGGACATCATCCTGGGCCGAAGCGCAGAAGCCCAGGTCTTGCAACAGCCCATCGTGAATGTCGTACACCCAGCCATGAACAGTGAGCATCTGCCCCCGGCTCCAGGCGTCCTGCACAATGGTCGTCTGGCAGACGTTGAATGCCTGCTCGATAATGTTCAGTTCGCACAGCTTGGCGGTTCGCAACTCTACATCTTCGAGAATCGACAGCCGGTGAGCGTGCTTCTCTGCCACATCCTGAATATGGCGTAGCCAATTGTCGATCAGCCCCAACCTGCTCTGTTGCAGAGCCGCACGCACACCCCCACAACCATAGTGACCGCAGACAATGACATGCTCGACCTGGAGCACATCTACGGCGAACTGCATCACAGAGAGACAGTTCAAATCGGTGTGGACGACCAGATTTGCCACATTGCGGTGGACAAAAATTTCCCCCGGCATCATGTCTACAATTTCGGTGGCAGGTACGCGGCTATCGGCACAGCCGATCCAAAGCAGCTTTGGGTTTTGCTGTTGGGCCAAGGTCTGGAAAAAACCAGGCCGTTCCGCCTCGATCCGCTCGGCCCAGGCTCGGTTGTTGGCAAAGATATGTGGCAAGACACGCATAATGGGTTTGCATTGCTCCAAGAAAAGATGTTAAATCGGGATCAAGAGGCGCACTTCAAACGCCTGATCCAAAGTCTACCCCAGAACCCGCCGAGTTCACAGATCGGGCCGATGTTGCATGTACATCGGAGACGAGGGCGGAGCAATTACAATACGATGCTGATTTTACCCGCGGAAATCAGCCCGATCCATGCACGATTGACACATCAGGAGATGTCCCATGTACATTGGTCTTGACATTGGCACAACCACACTCAGCGCCGTGGTTCTGGACACAAGTTCCGGGGCGCTGCTGGCCCACCACGCAACGCCCAACAGCGCGGGTTTCGTCCCCCGTGCTGGGTGGGCCGAATTGGATGTGGCTCGCCTGCAAAAGCTGACCATCGACTGTTTGGCCGGTATCGTGCAACAGGCCCAGATCGATCCGGCACAGGTGCGGGGGATCGGCGTCACGGGCCAGCAACATGGTGTCGCCTTTCTCGATCCCCGTGGCGAACCCCAGCGCACGGCCATCACCTGGCAGGATTTGCGCGCCCAGGAGACCATGCCCAAAAGCGACCAAAGCTACTTGCAGCACCTC
>JAHEML010000051.1 GCA_024643705.1 Caldilineaceae bacterium
CTATTAAGAGAAGTGGAAACGATGGCCGCCCAAGCCGAAGAAGAATTGGGGGCCACAACCACCACCGAAGAGAGCGAAGCCTGGTATCGCCAATATTTGGGGCGCACGGGTGAGATGACCAACGCGCTCAAAGGGCTGGGCCAGCTATCGCGGGAAGAACGCCCGATGGTGGGCAAGGCACTCAATGTGATCAAGCAACGGCTGGAAGCAGCTCTGCAACAACACCAAGAGATCATCGGTCAGGCAGAGATGGAGGCAGCACTGAGCGCGGAAGGGGTGGATGTAACCCTGCCAGGTCGCACCCAGACCGTGGGGAAGATTCATCCCAGCAACGCCACCCTGCGCGAGATCAGCCAAATCTTCGGCCAGATGGGTTTTCAGGTCTACGATGCACCCGAGGTGGAGACAGATGAGACCAACTTCACCCTGCTGAATATGCCCGACGGCCACCCGGCGCGGGATATGTGGGATACCTTTCACACAACCACGCCCGGAGTGATTCTGCGTACCCACACCAGCCCCGGCCAGATTCATGCCATGCGGGATTATTGCCCCCAGCCCATCCGGGTGATTCTGCCGGGCAAATGTTACCGCCACGAGGATGTGACAGCCCGTTCGGAAATGATGTTTCATCAAGTGGAAGGGCTGGTGGTGGGACACAACATCACCTTCAGCGATCTCAAGGGAACTCTGGTCAACTTTGTCAACCAGATGTTCGGCGAAGGACGCAATCTGCGTTTTCGCAAGAGCTATTTCCCCTTTACCGAGCCGAGTGTGGAGGTGGATGTAGACTGTGTGTTGTGCGGTGGAGCGGGCTGTCGGGTGTGCAAATATACGGGCTGGCTGGAGATTTTAGGTGCGGGGATGGTGAACCCAATTGTGCTGCAAAATGGTGGCTACGATCCGGCCAAATTCAGCGGCTTTGCCTTTGGCATGGGGCCGGAACGCATCGCCATGCTCAAACACGGGGTGGACGATATTCGCTACTTCTTCACCAACGATGTGCGTTTCTTGGAGAGAGTGGGCTAGATGAAGCTGGGGTAGATGAAGCTGGGGTAGATGAGGCTGGGGTATTGGGTGTTGGCTTTGTGCTCAAACACCCAATACCCCAGTTTTTTTTATCCCATCACTTCCCGCAGGGCAGCACCCTGGGTTTTCCACCAGTTGTAGAGAATATGAACATCTGTGCCAATGCAGAAGTGGCGCACGCCCATGTCCAGGTAGGGTTGGGCGTTGTCGGCTGTACCGATTTCGATGCGTGGATGAACACCCATGGCCAGGCAGGTTTCGATGACCCGTTTTTCGGCAGCCTTGATTTCCGGATCGCCCCATTGCCCTGCCTTGCCGATACTCATGGAAAAGTCTGCCGGCCCCCATTGGATCATATCGACCCCAGGAACAGCCAAAATTTCCTCCAGGTTATCCAAACCCTTCTTCTTTTCCAACATCAGTACAACCACAATTTCCCGCAAGGCTTTCACATAGTCGGCGCTGCCACCGTAGCCCATATAGGTAAAGCGACGGGTGGCAACGCCATAGGTTCCACCATCTTCCGGGGTGTCGGCCCGCACATAGCGCACACAGTTGCGAGCATCTTCGGCTGTGCGGACGTCGGCGAAGAGTACGCTCTGAAAGCCAGAACCGATGCCTCGCTGGGCGACAAATTCATTGTTGGGCCAGTCAATTTTGATCATTGTGCCCAGGTTGTAAATCTCGGCAGCGCGGCAGAGATTGTCCAGGTCGTGCAAGTCGTAGGGGCCATATTCGGCGACAAATTCTACATAATCGTACTGCCCGCAATGGCCGATGAGTTCGACAATGCTGGGCCAGGTTGCGTGGATGTGGGTGCCGATAGTGGGCAGACCGGCGTTGAGCCGCTCTCGGATGACGTTGGCGCGCATGGTTTCTCCGTGGGGTGGTGTAGTGGAACCGCAAATTTGGCCTTCGACGGGAGTATAGCACAAAATTCTTTCTTGCACGAGCAACTTTTGAGAAGCCCGGTTGAACCGGCTTTGACGAGTTTGAATGAACCACAGATTGGGCAAATTGACGTTCATTGTTCAGAATCAGGTTTGCTGGAACAGAGTACCACGGTTTAAGACCGAAGATGAAAGATGTTGATGAATGAATCATTCACGGCGAGAATTTTTGGGAACAAGTAGAGACAATCTAAGAAACCGTGTCTCACGTTTGTTCGCGGGGATGGCACGTGTCGATCCCTCTATTGTGTTGGCGATTCTGTTGGCACTGTTCGCGCTGTGGCCATTGCTGGCTCCTGGCTATTTCTATGGGGCACACGACGGGCGGCACAGTGTTTTCTACCTGTCCATGTTCGACGAGGCCATCCGCGATGGCGCGATCTGGCCCCGCTGGGCCATGCACCACAACGCGGGCTACGGCTACCCCACTTTTATTGTACAAGCACCCCTGGCCTTCTACGGTGGTGAATTCTTCGTGCTACTGGGTTTTGGCATCACCGCGGCTGTCAAGCTTACCTGGGCAGCGGGGTTTCTGGTGGGCGGCTTGGGGATGTATTGGTTAATTCGTGAATGGTGGAGACCAGAGAGCAGGGATTTGGTCAGCAAGGACCGTTCCCCCTCATCTCCTACCTCGATTCACCACTCTATACCTGGGCTTGTCGCCGCGCTTCTCTACATCTTTATCCCCTATCACCTATTGGATATTTATGTGCGCGCGGCCTTGGCCGAGACGACGCTCATGGCCTGGTTTCCTTGGGTGTTGCTGGCTTTCGAACGGCTGATTGTGGGTGGAGACAGGCCCGGCTGGCAGGGGCGTCTACTGCTGGCGGCCCTCTGTTATGGGGGTGTCATTCTCACACACGTGGTCGCGCTCATCGCCTTCACACCTCTGCTTGTTGCTTTCGTCCTCTTTAGGCTGTGGACTGTAGGTCGCGCCGCCGACGGTCCATCCATTCTGCGCCGGACAACATTGGCCACTCTCGCTGGTGCTGCGGGGATTCTGCTCTCCGCCATCTTTCTTCTCCCCCTGCTGGCCGAAGGTCCCCTGCTGGATCAGAGCGTCTACACCGGCAACACCTACGACTATGCCCGCCATTGGGTTCAGTTCAGCCAGTTTTTCGATCCATTCTGGGGCTACGGATTCTCCGACGATCCCGTTGGGGCCAACGATGGCATGGGTTTTCAGGTGGGATTAGTAGCCCTTCTGCTAGCGCTGGCAAGCGGCTATGGTCTGTGGCGAGACAGGCAACAGCGGGACAAGCAGCGGCAAATCGAGCTTTTTCTTCTCGCCATTTCCGGGGCAATTCTCTTTTTTGTGACCCCATTGGCAGCCCCCATCTGGCGGTTGCTGCCAATGGTCGAAGTGATCCAGTTTCCCTGGCGGCTGCTGGCCCTGAGCAGCTTCACCTTGGCTGGGCTGGGTGGGCTGGGGGCCGTGCGTCTGCTGAAAAACCAGGCGGAAGACACCCTGGGGAATGGAGCAGTGGCTGGCAGCGTTATGCTGGCTTTTTTGATTGTCTTTGCCAGCGCGGGCTACACCCATCCCCAAAGACTGGAAAGCGTGGAAGCGTGGCGCGAAGATGGCCGGGCTGTCTACCAGTTCGAGCAGGATCACCCGGACATGCTCGGCTACACGAAATGGGTAGAGGAGCCGTTTACTGCGTCCGCGCTCACGGCCCAATACGCAGCAGCGGATTTTGCCAACGACCACTTGGAGCGGCTGGGAATTCTGACCGGCCAAGGCACGCTGCTCGACCACTACAGCCGGGGCCAATCCTTTGGCGGCACGGTGGAGATGGCAACGCCGGGGGTGGTGCAGATTCGTGTCTATTTCTTCCCCGGCTGGCAGGTGCGGGTAGATGGCGAACTGGTTGCCCATCGCCTTTCGCCGCCGGATGGGTTAATCGAGGTTGATGTGGCTGCTGGGCAGCATCGCGTTGATATGCGCATGGGCAGCACGCCTGTGCGCTCTGCGGGGGTAGCGATTTCGGTGGGTACGCTTCTATTGTTGCTGGGGCTGTGGGGCTACCCGGTGTTTTCGGCAAAACGCGCTATTTCTACCTCTGTCCGTGATCGCGCGTAGTCCCATCAAGCTTGGAGATGTCGAACTGGCGGGTGTAATCGACTTGATGGCCGGCGCAACCAGGCTCATCAACATGTGGATCAAAAAACTATGTGGATCAAAGAGATGGTGTCACCATCGCGAACATGGTGACACCATCTCTTTGTATTGGCTCTTTGTATTGGCTCTTTGTATCGCTACCTATCATCTGCCATCACACAAAGACCAGCTCATCGGGGGAGAGGCGGCCAGGCATGAGATTGAGCACATCCGCCTGCCCATACCCTTGTAGATCGACAGCGGCTATTGATTGGGCAAAAGCAACCGACACATTTTCTCCATATGCCAGCGCCCGGTAGAAGGCATCGGCAAAGGAGCGGGCGGCGTTGTCGCCGATTTCCCGGTTTGTGCCAACCAGACAGCCCACATGACGGATAATTTCGTCGGCTTGTAGCGCAGAGTAGCAGGCATTGAGTACAACGCACTGCGGACGATGGCCCAGAGACCCAAAGAGCCGCCCCAGGGCCGCAGTCGACGCTGATTGAGCCGAACCATCCTCCTCTTCCAGAAAGATTTCGCCGTTCACATCGCCATGCCCGCTAAAATGCACAATATCGGGCTGATGATAGAGCAGTAGCTCTTGAATGTCGGCGGCACGTGTGGCCTGGCTTTGGGTCACCTGAAAGTGACGTCCGTGGGGCGCGCCGCGCAAGGCCTGGGCAATCGCTCGGCTCTCTGGGGCCAACGCCAAGGGTGGTGTATCGGTCGGGTTGGCAGCCAGAAAGAGTATCTGCACCGACGGCTTTGGTGGGGAAGCAGAGGCTGGCGTGCTGCCCCCCCTCCCCACCGTCACGTTCACACCTTTGACAACGAAATCCTTTGCCGATTCGACATCTTTGGCATAAACACCATAGACAGTGCCAGACGCATCGGCCTTCACAACCACATCTTCAATCACGACAGATGCGCCGGTGCGTAGGTGCTCGATACTGACGCCAGCCACTTCCAGCGCAGACAGGTCGTCGGCGTTGAGCGCCTGCAAGAGAGTTTGCGCGCTCTCCAACAATTTCTTGTCTGCGCCTGCGGTTGTCTGCGCCAACTCCTCGCGGACAATGCTGATGCGGTTTTCAGCCGTGGGTGCCGATTCCAGCATGCCTACGGGTACGGCTGGATAGTTGCGGGCCAACAGGGCTTTGAGCTTCTCGTAGGCATCTTTGACCGCCTGCTGGGCATTGGCCTGCAAACCGGCCACAGCGCCCGATGTGAGGGCCGTTACCAATAGGGTGATCGCGTCCATCTCCTTCTCCTCTGGTTGTGTCTATTGGCATGCGCCGCCACTGCCACGATACCATCCGCCATAAATATCGTAACTGCCCTTTGCGGTCGAATACACCTGGGCGTCGAAAGTTTGGTAGTCGCCGCTGCTGCCAGAAAGATATCGGCTCCATTGAAGCGCGCCGGGGCTACTGTAGTAATAGAACCCCTGGCCTTTCGCCATAAAGGTCAGCGTCATCCACCCACCGGCCTCGATACCTTTCACGTACATTTGCGCATAGGCTGATTGGGCACATTGCGCGGTGAAGTAATGGCTGCCGCTCCCTCCAAATTCCTGGGAATTCAGTGGGTCGATCGCGTAGAAGACGACAAAAGGCTCTTCACCCATCTGAATTTCGCCCAGGTCGATGGGATTGATTTCGACGAAGATGGCAGATGGGTCATCGATCAGAATCTCCACCATCGAGCGAAAGTCGGGGGGCGGAAAACGTGCGAATAGGCCTTCTGACTTGAGAAATGGCAGGAGAAAAGATTCAATGTCGCCCGCATACAGGCGAGTTATAAATTCGGGCGATGGGTTGTTGGGTGGATTATTGTTCCCGGCCTCTTCTATGGCATCAACGGCAGCGGCAATGGCGTCGTCTTCGCTGAAGATACCGAAAAGCTCCACCAAGATTGACAAGGGAGATGCCTTTTGTAAATCAGGCTCGTTGTCGAGTAATTCAAGGAACTCCTGAAGCTCGAACCCTGACTGTTCGGCTACAAATTGGCGCAGCTCGTCCACCGTCCAACTCGTGCTATTGTAGGGAATCTCTGCCTGCGCGTTCTCCTGAAAAGCTTCGTCGTCGACAGGAGCAGCCTCCACACAGAACAGAAGTTGGGTTTCCCCCTCGCGATAAAAGGCGAATGCTTCTCCACTGCCGGTACGCAAGAGAATTTCAAACGTTTGCCCGAATTCGTTCTCGTATTCCCCCCTTGTCTCATAATACTCCCCAAAATCTTGCGGTTCGTCGTTACCGTCGAATACAGGCCGAAACTCGACGGCCCCTGGTACACACAGCCCTGGCTGAGGCCACGTGAGGCTGGGCGGAACCAGACCAGGAATGTAGTCGGCTGGCGGTTCTTCCTCTTCTACAGGCGTAGCTGTCGGCTCCTCGACGGGTGCTGGCGTTGGTTCTTCCTCTTGAGCGGGCGTCGCGGTTGGCTCTGCCGCAGGTGTTGGCGTTGGCTCTTCCTCTTGGGCAGGTGCAACCTCTGCCGCGGCTGGCGCAGGTGTCGGCTCGGATGCTGGCTCGGATGCTGCGGGTGCTGGACAGCCGGCCATCAATCCGCCGACAAGCACAAGAAGGACCAGCCGGGTCAGCAGTGGAGATATGAGACCCCGTTTGAATTGATGGGAATTTGCTTTCGTATTGTTGTTCATTTCTGTAGCGTTCATGGTTTCTCCTTTTCATCAAACGCACACCGGAATCCGATATCCCGGCTTGGAGCGCCGTCGTAGACCCAGGCTTGGGTAATGGATGGCAAAGCGCCAACACTATCAGTAAAAGAACCTCCGCGCACGATCACCCCCTCTCCTTCCTGCCACACCTCGTTGCAATAGGCGTTCTTTTCACATGAGGCTGGTGTCGATGTCCATTCGGCCGCATTGCCCAGCAAATGCATGATGCCCTCCGGGGTTGCACCGGCTTGATAGGCCGGATCATTGACTTTTGCCAAAGCGCTCGGCGGCGGTGTAAAGACGATATTGGCCTGTCCCAGTGCGGGGGGAAGCGGATCGGCCCAGGGCCATGGCCGGCCTTCGCCCCCCCTGGCAGCCCTCTCCCATTCGCTCTCTGTCGGCAATCGTCCCTCCAGCCATGCACAAAAACCCATAGCCTGCTTCACGGGAACATCGACAACGGGCAACTCGCCATCCAGCGCCGAAAGTTCGGCAATGCTCGACAAGCCAGCAGGCAACAGGCAGACGTCGGCCTTGGCGCATAGGGCATATTGGGCGTTGCTGACTTCGTATCGCTGAATAGCGAATGCCGAGAGAGGCACCGGTCGCTGTGGATACCGGCTGCTGCTTGGATCGGTACTCCCCAAAAGCGCATCGCCGGCAGAAAACGATTGAACCGGATTCAGGGCCAGCGCCTGCCGTTGCTGTATCCGTGCCGATAAGGGGGGCACGAGCAGGATAGCGGCCACGACCAATACGCCTACCAGGGCCGCGCCAAGCAAGACCGTCCGCCACAGCCGTTCGGCATCCTGCCGCTTTCTGCTCTTTTCCAGGAAACCAGAAACCTGAGCGTCGAGTACAAGGCGATAGTCCGTATCCAACAGCGCGCAGGCGGTCTGCAGACGTTCTCCACGGTAGAGGTCCGAGTCATCCTGCTTTACCGACCAGAGTTGGTAGCCATCCAGCAAGCGGTGATAGGTTGCCTGTCGCTCTCGATCTTGCTGCATCCAATCGCGCAGCAGAGGCCACACCCGGGTCAAGGCCTCGTGGGCCAATTCCACACTCTCTGTGCTTTCCGCTCCACTCCCTTGCCGATCGACAACCAAAAGACGCGCCGTTTGCAATGTGTCCAGCACATGGTTCTGGCGTCGGACTGTGGTCCGATCGGTGGCTGTGCCGGACAAATGGACTTGGCGAGAGGTGATCCGCTCGCCGTTCAAGGCGCGTGCCATGCTCAAAAACAGGACCCGGGCCAACTCTTGCTCCTCATTGTCAAAACCAGCGTACACAGCGTTGGCAGTCACGGCAATTGCGCCCTGCACCCGGCCCGTTGTCACATATCCCGCAACCGTCAGCGTTTGCCCGCTGCGCCGCTCCCACGTAGCCAGCAGCGCATGGGAAAGGAGCGGCAATGCGCCGGGTTCGTTGCCGATGTCGGCCAGAAGCTGGGTAACCAGTTCTGGTTCGATGCTCCACCGGTATGGGTTTCCACTCGATGGGTCGATAGCCGTCAGCGGCCCTTCGATCACCCTGCGCAGCTCGCTGGGTTGTAGCGGGCCTACGTTGATCTGGTCGCTGCCGTTGGCAAGCCCGCCATTGAAGGCTCGGCGCAGCCCCTCGATGGCGATGCATTGATCATAAAAATCTGCACGGACCGTCAACACGACCCGGACCTTTTCCCCCTGTTCGACAGCATAGAGCAGATTCGCGACGAGGGCCTGGACGCGTGCTTCGAGTTGCGGGCGCTCACTCTCCTGCTGCGGGCTGTTCTCTTCGTCTGGAAGGTGAAATATCTTCTCAAACTGATCGATCACAAGCAGGAGATGCTCGTCGCTGGTATCTGCTTTCATCCACTTTTCGACAGCGCGGTTCAGGGTTGTCGGGTCGGTCTGCATCTCGGCAGCGATCTCTTTCCAATCCATGCCTGTCCTTTGTCGCGCCAGCCCTTGGGCCAGGCTGACCAACCCATCTTCCTTGGGCGTGATGATGAGATGTCTCCAGCTTGCGCTGTCCGATGGCCGATCCCCATCGTCTGCCAAGGCTTTCTGGCCCAAGAGTGTGGGAATGAGGCCAGCGCGCACCAGAGACGATTTGCCGCTGCCCGAAGCGCCAACAACCGCCAGAAAGCGGTGATCCCACAACCGCTGCACCAGATGTGCGGTCAGCTTTTCCCGGCCAAAGAAGAGGGGGGCGTCTGCCACGTCGAAGTAGGAGAGTCCTTTGTAGGGTGATTGTCCGGGCGTAGGTGGCGCGGCACCCTGAATCTGGGTGACAGCAATACCGCTGATCTCGATCCGTTCGGCGTGGATGTTTTCCATTGCCAACCCAATCGCTCCAGGCGTTGGGTATTGGGCCAGCGCGTCCTGCAATTCGATGATTCGCAGCAGAATATCGAGATCAGAGGCAACATCGAATTTGTCCAATCGACGTTGGAAATCGGCCTGACCGTTGTCTGTGTGCAGCAGGTCATCCAGACGATCCACAGGAATCTCTGGGTAGCGTTCGCCCAATAGAGCAACGACCTGCTGGTAGGCGCGCCGCGCCAGGGACGCCGGATCAGCATTCCGGGTTGAATTGTTACCATAGCGTAAAGCGTGAACGATGGCCGACGTTGCTGACATAGTGATTGCCGAGTGAAACCGAGAGACCAAAGGAGCAAAAGGAGCAAAATGTACACAGGATAGAATAACAAAGTTTGGGGGTCATTACAATCATCCAAAATGTAAGGCTCAATTGGATTTCGGGGAGTGATTTGCTTGACTTCGATCTGGCTGGATCGCCAGGTCATGATGGATCAAAATAGCCAGCCACCTGCAACGAGGTGACTGGCTAACTTGTTGGATGAATACTTTAGCGAGACCAAAAGCCCTGTTCCGTCGATCCTACCCCTCCGTATCCAGCAACTCATCCTCATCGGCGCTATGCACCAACAACACGGTGCCAATCGCATCGGCCAACTCGTTCATTCGTTGGCCGTATTGCTCGCTCTCGTCTGCCCCAGGGCGATACATCCCCAGAACCGTCAAGTCTGTTTTGCCGCTCTGGGTCTGTAGAGCCTGGGCAATCGGTGCGCCCTCGGGCAACACCAGCACCAAGGGCTTACCGACCACCCGCACATCATCCAACAACTGGCGCAGATGGTCCTCTGTCTGCTGTTTGCCCTCTTCGCTGTGGATCACCCGGATCAGCCGAATGGTCGCGCCCCGCCAGTCTCGGTGTTGCGAAACAATATGGGCCAATAACAGCATCAAGTCCGCGTTTTGGCTGCGCCCCCGCCACCAAACATCAATCGTCTTTTTCTGCCCAAAACCAACAGCGTCATCCACATGCAAAAAGAGCACCGACTTGCGCATCCGCACCAGGGTATCCATCAACGCCAACTGAGAAATGCGCCCTGCGGGGGTGCGGCTCCAACCCAGCAATACACTGTTTGGTTCCATCCCGCCAACCCCATGGGCCTGGGCTACAATCGCCGCGCCCGTATAAAAATCGGGGACAATGTCGGCTTCGGCAAAAGCGGCCATCTCGTGTTCTTGAATATAGGCCCGAATCTGGCGGCGGGCGGTATCGCGTAGGCCACGCCCGGCCAAATTGTTAAGCCCACCAGGCAATAGCTGCACAAACGAGACAATGCCCCGGCCCATGCTCAACCACACCGAGATCAACACAAGGTTTTCCCGGTTGTGGGGCTGGCCCGTAAAGACGAGAATGTTGGGTCGCCAGTTACGCGCGTGATAGGTCATACCTTCCAGGTTGAGTAAAGACCAACGGGCCAAGGTAAACCAGATGCCGTTGCGCACGTCGCCCCAGGTGCGGGTGAGGGTACGCCGCTGGAGAAAGGCAAAGATGCCGAAACTGATGAGAATCGCGGCCACCGTGGCCGCAGGATTGATGAGGAACATGGCCCCATAACAGCCCAGTGCACCCAGAATCGAGATGCTCCAGTGGATGCGGAAGCGGGGGCGGAAGCTGGGATTGCCCACCAGCCGCTCGATGCCCGCCACCAAGTTGGTCATCCCGTACGTATTGAGGAAAAACATGGTAATGATGGG
>JAHEML010000694.1 GCA_024643705.1 Caldilineaceae bacterium
GGCAATGGTGCTCATCTTTATGCTTGTGATCTACCGTCTGCCTGGCTTGCTGGCCGATGTGGCTCTTACGGCCTATGTGGCCTTCAACATTGCCATCTACAAGCTATTGCCTGTCACTCTTACGCTGCCCGGTATCGCAGGTTTTCTGCTCTCCATCGGCATGGCCGTGGACGCCAACATCCTCATATTCGAGAGGATGAAGGAAGAGCTACGCGCAGGGCGCTCGGTGCGCTTGGCCGTCGAGACTGGCTTCAGCCGGGCCTGGCCCGCCATCCGCGACGGCAATCTCTCCACGCTGATTAGCTGCGCGGTGCTCTATTGGTTTGGCAACAGCTTTGGGGCAAGCATTGTCAAGGGCTTTGCCATCACCTTGGCGGTCGGTGTGCTGCTCTCCATGTTCACTGCGGTGTTCGCCACACGCACCTTCATGCGGGCATTTCTATCTACCCAGGGGCAAAAGCTGCTGGACAATCGCGGATTGATTGGATACTAACGAGGACCTCTATTTATGAATCTTGTCGAACGACGTAAACTTTGGTTTGGAATCTCACTGGTATCCATTCTACCCGGCATCCTCTATATGATCTGGCACATGGCCACGGTTGGGACGCCCCTGCCATTGGCGATTGACTACACTGGCGGCACCCAGTGGGAAATGCGCTTCGAACAGCCTGTTGCACCCACCGATCTACGCCAGGTCTTTGTGGAAGCAGGCTACTCCGACACCTCCGCCTTTCTTGTCGAAGACGATGGCCGCACCGTTCAACTCAAGCTCAAGTCAATCGATCCTGACCAAAAGGATGCGCTGATTGCCGCGGTGAATGCACGCTTTGGCACGTTTGACGAGCGCTCCTACCGTAGCATTGGCCCCACCATTGGTGCCGAAGTTAGCCGTGCAGCCCTGCTGGCCGTCATCGCCGCCTCGGCGTTGATTCTGGTCTACATTGCCTTTGCCTTCCGCGAGGTTCCCCATCCGTTCCGCTTTGGTACAGCCGCCATCCTTGCCCTCGTTCATGATGTGTTCGTGACAATTTCCTTCCTAGCGATTATGAGTTTAATCGCAGGATGGGAAGTCGACGCTCTCTTCCTGACGGCAGCGTTGACAGTCATCGGCTTCTCGGTCAACGATACCATCGTCATTTTCGACCGCATCCGCGAAAATCTCCAGCGCTACCGCAACGAGTCCTTTGCCACCGTCACAAACCGCAGCCTGCTCGAAACCTTGCAGCGCTCAATCGCCACCCAAGTAACAGCTATGCTGATCCTGGTTGCGCTCATCGTCTTTGGTGGTGCCACTCTGCGGGTCTTTATGTCCACCCTGCTGGTTGGGCTGATTTCGGGAACGTACAGCTCCATCTTCAACGCCGCGCCAATCGTGGTGGCCTGGGAGGAACGCAAACTCTTTGGCACACCGGTAACGGAGACACCGGCAAGCGGGCTTATCACCCAAGCATAAAGTCAGCAAAAACAGCGGAGCCGCTTGGTTCCGCTGTTTTTAATTGGGGGAAAATTCCCGTGCGCGCACTGCGTTTGACCGACAACGGACCCGTCCTGGACACAGATTACCCGACACCCCACCCAGAATCGGGCGAAGCGCTGATTCGCGTAGATTTGGCTGGCATCTGCGCCACCGACCTGCAATTGCTGGCTGGCTACAAAGGGGGCTACCGGGGCGTCGTGGGGCATGAATTTGTAGGCACGGTAGTGGCTGCACCAAACCATGCAGATTGGATCGGGCAGCGGGTGGCCGGCGAGCTAAACATCGGCTGCGGCGAATGCCATCTCTGCCGTCGTGGGTTGGACAAACATTGCCGACAACGCCAATCTCTGGGCATCATCCGGCGGGACGGGGCCTTCGCCGACTTCCTCACACTGCCCATCGCCAACCTCCACCCCCTGCCCCACCACCTGCCCGACGAACACGCCGTCTTTGTAGAACCCCTGGCCGCGGCCCTGCAACTGTTGGAACAGTGCCACGTGCATCAAGGTCAGCGGGTCTATGTGCTGGGTGATGGACGATTGGGGCTGCTGGTGGCCCAAGTGCTGGCGCGCACAGGCTGCCATCTGACCGCACTAGGGCGCACTCCGGCCAAATTGGGTATTTTGGCTATGCGCAATATCCCCACAGCACGTACCGATGACCAGGAACAAATGACCCAGCTACTGGCCCACCCTGCCGACCTGGTGGTCGAAGTCACCGGTTCACCCGATGGCTTTGATTTGGCCCGTCGGCTTGTGCGGCCCGGTGGCGTGCTGGCCTTGAAAAGCACCTTTGCCAACCCCCTCCCCGCCTTCGACATCAGCAGTTTGGTGGTCGACGAGATCACCCTGGTGGGCAGCCGCTGTGGACCATTTGCGCCTGCCATCCGCCTGCTGGCCGAGGGGGCCGTCGTCGTCGATCCGCTGATCCACGCCCGCTTCGGCCTGGACAATGGGATTGCGGCTCTTGACTATGCGGCACGCCGGGGTGTGCTCAAGGTGCTGATCGAGCCATAAATCTTCCCAGCCCGTTTCCTCTTTCGTCCCGTCTGGGCTACAATTCCCCCAGACGGCGACACAGCAGCAAGTGTCCCGCAAACCCTTGCTCTCTCCCAATCACATCCCATCCGTATGACGCATTTACCAACCATCTCACCCGCGCACCGCAACAGGATATCCCTTTTTGGGCTGGCTTTGTGTGCCCTGTTGCTGTGTGGATTCGGCCCACCTACCCTTTTGGACAAGGATGGCCCCGCGCCCCAGCGCTTAACCGTCGGCCAACTGCGCCAGATGGAACAGGCAGGCCGCCCGCCCGAGACCATCAGCGCCCAGGCGGTGTTGGTCTACGACGTGGACGCAGACCGAGTGCTGATTCGGGACAACGCAGACGTGGCCCGCGCCCCCGCCAGCCTGACAAAGTTGATGA
>JAHEML010000695.1 GCA_024643705.1 Caldilineaceae bacterium
AACTCCACATTGGCCGGGTTCACCCCTGCCGCGGCCAGCCAGGGGCCGGGGCCGATGTCTGTATCCAACGCGCTGTAGCTGTAATAGGCCAGCCCCTGCTCCTCGCGCACTGCTTCACCCAGACGCCCCATCAGTCCAAATTGGCCCAAGATGTTGTTCGCCACCTGAACGGCAAAATAGTCCGGGTCGGAACGGGCAATCGCCAACGAGCCGATGAGAATATCCGCTTGCACCTTGCCGGGCATTGGCACAAATTCGTAGCGGACATCGCTCTGGGCCGCCACGGGGGGCAGGCTTTGCACCGGAGATGATCCCACCCAATCACCCAAGTGGGTTGTGAGCAGATCGACGACGGCCTGGGATGTCACCGCACCGCTGACCACCACAATCGCACCCTGGGGGCCGTAGTTGTCCCGGTGAAAGCCGACCACATCTTCCCGGCTGATGGCGCGGATCGTCTCTGGGTAGCCGGAGCCGGGCCGTCCGTAGGGATGATCGCCGTAGAGAAGCTCGTGGAAGCGTCGGTGGGCCACGCTGCGGGTGTTCTGCTCTCGCTCCTGCAAACGAACCAGCCACTGGCCGCGCACCCGCTCCATCTGGTCGACGGGAAAGGTGGGGTTGCGCAGCACATCGGCCAGAAGCGCGATCATCTGGGGGAAATCTTCGGCCAGACTTTCGGTGCTGAAACTGGTCAGATGGTCGGCCGCGCCCACGCTGATGCTCGCGCCCACCGACTCCACCGTTTCGTTAAAAGTGTCGAAATCGTACAGCGCGCTGCCCCGTGTGAGCAAAGAGGCCGTAAACGAGGCCAGCCCCGCTTTGTCTGCCGGTTCGTGAATGCTGCCCACGGGCAGACAGCCTTCCAAAACGACGACCGGCGCGGCATGGTTCTCGCGCACCAACAGGGTGATACCGTTGGGCAGTTGGGTGCGAAAAACGTTATCCGGGCCGGGAAAGGCGTGATTGAGATTGTTATTCATACAAGTTGATCCCATTTTCTGTGGAGTTGGATCGTTGGTGGTATTCGTTTATCTTCGGTCACCTGATCGGGGTTGGGTCAATTCGGCCACCAACACCTCGATCTCGGTCTCCGGGTCTGCCCCCGTCTTCATGGCGAAATCTGTCCGCAAGAGCCGATCCAGCACGGCCATCAGTTCATCCATGCGGTAGCCCCGGCATTGCTGCATAGCTTTCTTTACTGGATAGGGGCTTTCCTTGACTTCCTTGGCAATGACATTCTCATTGTTACTGCCCCGGCTCATGGCATCTTTTACCTTGATCAGAATCCGGTATTGGCGGGCCATCATGGTGAGCAGATAGAAAGGGTTGGCATCGCCTCGGCGCAGATCGTGCAGCGAACGCATGGCCTTGCGCCCGTCTCGCTGGCTGAGGGCATCGGTCAAATCCCAGATCAACCCCTCGCTGCTGTCGCTGACCAATAGCCGCACATCCTCTGCCTTTATCGAGCGGCCATCCACGTAGGCGGCTAATTTTTGCATCTCGTTGGCAAGTTGCCGCAGGTTTGGCCCAACAAAGTTGGTGAGCAATTGAATCGCTTGTCCATCGATGGCGATCCCCTCGTCTTTGGCGGCACGGGAAATCCAACCGGCCAACTGGCGAGCATCGGGGGTGTTCATCTCCTCCAGGGTCACCTGTTTGTCTGCGATCAATTGGGCCAGACCAGGGACATCCCCATTCTCAGCCCGGAAACCCTTCCACAAATGGCGTCGTTTGTCGATCCCTTTGTCCACAAAAGCCAGGTCGTTGGACGGGGGCAGATCGGTTATATCACCCAATAGACGGGCGGCCTCGGTGTAGGCGGCGCTCTCGGTTCCCTTGCTGGCCCCCATGCGTTTGTCAAGCTGGCCCAGATAATCCCGCACAATCACCAGCCGACGTTCGGCCAGAAAAGGCATTGTCCCCGCGTGGTAGAGAATGTCCGCCGCGTCTGTCTGGTTGCCGGCCAGGTCGGTGATATTCAGATCAGCCATCTCCGGATCGCCCATGGCCGCCTTCAATGCTGAGAGGCGGCGGCTGAGCAGATAATCGTCGGCGTCGAGGAATAGGTAGATCATTGGTTCGTCAAAGGGGTGGCTCATTGCTGAACACGCCGCTTGCCACCCTTTTCCCGTTACTTGTTTAGCAGTGCCCGTGCTTTGGCCGCAACAGCTTCGGCGGTCAGGCCAAATTCTTCGTAGACCCGTTTGTAGGGGGCGCTGGCCCCAAAATGGTCGATGCCGATGACCGCGCCCAGGGCCGGATCGTTGCCCACCCAGCGCTCCCAGCCCAGGGTGATGCCCGCTTCGATGGCGACCTTGGGCACACCAGCAGGCAGCACAGCTGCGCGATAGGCTGCATCCTGGGCCGTGAAGAGGTCCCAACTGGGCAGGCTGACCACTTGAACCTTGCGCCCTTCGGTGGCAAGTTGGTGTCCGGCTGCCAGGGCAATCTCCGCTTCGCTGCCGCTGCCCATCAGCACGATCTCTGGGCTGTCGCTGTTGGACCAAAGGATGTATCCGCCGCGGCGTGTGCCACTAGCCGGGCCAACGCCAGCCCCGTTGCGATCCACGGTAACCAAGTTCTGCCGGGTGAAGATAAGGGCTGTCGGCCCGTCGGCTCGACCCACGGCCAGCCGCCAGGCTTCGGCGGCCTCGTTGGCATCTGCCGGGCGAATAACCGAAAGATTGGGTATAGAGCGCAGGGCTGTCACTTGCTCGACGGGCTGATGGGTGGGGCCGTCTTCGCCCACGCCCACGCTGTCGTGGGTGAAGACGTAAATCACATGGATGCCCATGAGCGCGGCCAGGCGGATGCTGGGGCGCATGTAGTCGCTGAAGACGAGGAAGGTGCCGCCATAGGGGATCACCCCGCCGTGCAGGGCCATGCCATTGAGGATGCCGCCCA
>JAHEML010000696.1 GCA_024643705.1 Caldilineaceae bacterium
AATATCGTCCCATCAACAATCTTGGCGACGAAGGCCTGCTGTTTTGTCAACCCGAGGAGTTCGTCTATAAAGGGCGAAAGATCGGCAATCTGGTTACACTCAGAAGCAGAAAACCCCTGTTGAGCGATCATTGTAAGAGCCTGTTGGTCATTCGACAACAGGTGAACACAGATGGACTCACATTGGGCGATTTGTACGATGTGTTCGGTTGCCAGGAGTAGCAACTCGGAAATGGGTTCGTCTTTGCTGGCCAACACAGAAATATCAAAAAAGACAGCTACTTCACGTGTCCGCTCCACCAGCCTCTGCTCCAGTGTCTCGAGAATGTGTTCGCTGCGCAGTTTGCTTTGGATCAAGTTTGAACCCAGATGAAGGGCGCTGGGGTTCCCCGTGGTTTTGTCAATGCGTTCGTCGTAGTCCCCATCAATAGAAATCAAGATCGATATGCTGTCGTCGATGAACATGGGAAACATGGACACTGTGGTGGCGCCGGCATCCTGCAGGAATCTGCTGTAGATTGCATCAAGGGGCATATCATCTTCCCCGGAGAACCGAAAAGGCTGCCGTCGCGCCGTCCGATCTTTCATCCAGGGGCAATTAGCGAGAAACTGGAATACTTTCGTGCTCGTGAGTGGTGATACACCTGAGCGGCACCACTGCAACATAGGTGTATCGTTGATTTGTTGTGCTTCTTCCTTGATTGCGTGTCCAAATTCGTTAAGATGAACAAGGAGCATCCTTCTGGCATCTACAGCCCGACCAAGATCGCCAAGTATATCCGTCCACTCGCCCAGCAAGCTTTCGTGTTTCAGTAGCCGCGAAGATAATTGCGTCAGTACCTGCTCTACATTGAGGCGTTGGCGTAAATTGACTTCTGCCCGATGTCTCTGCTCGATCTCTCTCTGCAGTTGGCTGTTGCGCTCTTGTAGCTCAATGGTGCGGGCGCGTACCTGTTCTTCAAGCCGCTGGTTGGTTTCCCATCGATGCAGCGCACTGCCAAGGAGTTCACCCACGGTATCCAGCAACGAAATCTCGTGCTCATTCCATCGGCGGGTCGTCGTCACATCATCAACCCCAATGAACCCCCATTGGACGTCGTCAATAAAAAGTGGAACTAACTGTACCGACAGCAACGGTGGTTTCTGGGCAAGAAAGCGATCCCGCCAATCCGGACCATCTGCAAAAATCTCTACAATAGGGCCACCAAATGGCTGCTGCTGTTCGAAGGCAGCACGCATTGCATTGGGGAGCGAATGAAAAGGAACCCGCCGATTTGCCTCTGGAATTTGCTCGGTCAAACCTGGGATGCAGGACATGGCAAGATTGCCCACACAGGCTCCCAACTCAGCATCGTCGAAACAGTAGAAATAGTAAGTGCGGGAAGCATTGAGGACAACGCGTACTTCTTTTAATGCTGCTACAAGCACCTTCTCGCGTTCGTCACTGTTGTCCGGTTGTCGGCGTAATATCTGTGAACACCGGGCCAACATATTGGACCAAATTGCCAATATGTCCGTATCGTCTGAGTGGTTATGCTTGGTTCGATTTGCCATCACTGTGTCTGCCATATTGATCAGGAATTTGTGAAGGATATTTTGTGATCGGCGCGATGGCCCGCAGAGGGGAATAGATTCATACGCGCGTTCTAACAATATCCTACTCTTGAATTTGGTCAAAAATGGCAGACGTAGTGCGCCAGCCGATTGTCTACTTAAGCAATTGGCTGGCGTCAATAGTTGGTTCAGATTTCTGGAGGGCTGTCAGGTTATGAAGGGGATAATGCGCGGCGAAGGGTGGGGATGATCAATAGACGAGCATCAACCACACGACCAAACCGGGCAACGCCGCCTATTATCTGTGACAATAGGCGGCGTTGATCTCTGCGTCAGCGCGTCAACTGCTGCGCTACACTGGACGGTTCTATGCAGATATTTCCTGATCCGGGTCATCGGGAATGTCCACTGTTGGCTCGGATATTTGTGTATTCTCCTCATTGCTTTTTTCCAGGGCAGGCAACACGAGTAACAACATAGCACCGGCCGAGTGGGCATAGGAGATGAATGGCTCGACATTTCCAATATCATCATCCGCAGCCAGCCTCTTTTGGCGCAGAATCCTGCCATTTGTGTTTACCTCTCCCACATGCTCGTCGGGACCAAAGCGAGACAAATAGACGTTCCCATTGCTCAGATCAACGCGACCTATAGCCTTATCAGGCCCAAAGTGTCGTTCGTAAATGTGACCCGTAGCCAGGTCTACATGGCCGATCAGTTCATCGGGGCCAAAGCGGTTGTGGTAGATAGTGCCATCGCTCTCGACGTGTCCCAGCAATTTGTCCGGTGCAAATGGGATCGTGCGGTAGACTTTACTCATTTGAACGTCTCCTTCAGGTTATGGGGAAGCAATGTAGATTAAATAGCCAGAAGCAGCATCAGCACGGACACGCGCAATGCTTACTTGTTGGCGTGTTTGTCTCGCACAGCCCGCATGCTGATTGTATGGATCGGCCCGGACTTTGTGTATCTATTCATTGTGTATCTATTCATTCGCCTGGATAAGCTGTAACAACTGCGGATATACGAGTTCAATATGGGCATCGGGCCGAGTCGGGGCAATCAGATCGTGGGGCAATCCCAGTTCCTTCTCAAACTGGAAAGTGACCAGATTTTCATCCCCGTGATTGCGCCATATTTGTTCGAATTCGGTGATCACTTCGTTGTTGACCGAATCATCGTTGGCGTTGGTGATCACGATAATCTTGCCTGCCAGCGGAGGAACTTTTTTGGCATCTTCTTCGGTAGCATAGCCAAGTCGCATGTTTTCCAACAGTGCATGCAGGGAATAACGTGCGTAGGCATAGTCAACCGTCATCGGATTTGCTTCTTTTTTGATGGGGTCCCAC
>JAHEML010000052.1 GCA_024643705.1 Caldilineaceae bacterium
GGGGGTGGCGTCGGCGTGGGCCAACACACTTTTTAAGGCCAGCATCAGCCGGGATGTTTCGCCCCCAGAGGCCACCTTCGCCATGGGTTTCAACGGTTCGCCGGGGTTGGCGCTGATCAGAAACTCCACCCGATCCACACCGGTGCTGTCGAATTGCACACGCTGACCATCCGGCAAATAGGCCCCGGTGGCCGAGGCCGCCTACTCCACCGCAAGGCCGAAGCGGGCGTGGGCCATGTGCAGATCAGCCAGTTCGCCTTCGATCTGCCGGGCCATTTCGACACCAGCCGCGGAGCGGGCCGCGCTCAACACGGCCCCCAAACGCCCGATCTCCCGCAGCAGACGCTCTTCGTCGGCTTCGAGGGCGGCTGTTTTCACCTCCCAATCGCTCAGATCATCCAATTCGGCCTGGGCCTTGTCGCCGTAGGCGATCACATCTGTCAGGCTGTCGCCATATTTGCGCTTCAGGTTACCTACAAGTTGCAATCGTTCTTCCACCTCGGCCAGGCGCTCCGGGTTGAATTCCAGATTGTCCGCATAATCTTGAATCTCGCGCGAGAGGTCGGAAAGCTGTTCCAGCAGGCTTTGGGAGAGTTCGGCAGCCGTTTCCATGCTGTTGTCGATGCGGGCCAACCGTTCGAGCCTACCCACGGCCTGCCCCAAAAGATCGATGACACCCAGAGCTTCGCCATCGCCTTCGTCCAGCAGCCCGCTGGCAGTCTGGGCCAATTGGAGGAGCGACTCGGCATTGCCCAACCGTCGTCGCTCGTTTTCCATCTCTTCATCTTCCCCAGGGATCAGCCTGGCGTTGGCAATCTCTTCGGCCTGAAACGAAAGCAAATCCACCCGCTGAGCCAGGGTACGCGCGTCCTGGCGCAACCGCTCCAGTTCCCGGCGCACGCCGTTGAGCTGCCGCACCAGTTCGGCCACTTTTTTGCGCCGTTCGGTCAGCCCCCCATAGCGGTCGATCAGAGCAACGTGGGTGCGGGGATGCAGCAGATTCAGATGCTCGCCCTGGCCGTGGATGTCTACCAATTGGCTGGCGATGTCGCTGAGAATTTGCAGAGAGACGGCTCGCCCGTTGACCCTGGCGATGTTGCGCCCACTCAGCCGTACCTCGCGGCCCAGCAGCAGGGTGTGGGGTGCGTCTGGGTTGTCCAGCCCTTCGTTCTCCAGCAAAGCGTGAATATCGGTGATCTGTTCGCCCGTTCCATTCCCCGGTTTCAGGGTAAAAATGGCGTCAACCTCCGCCCGTTCAGCGCCAGAGCGAACCATGTCGGTGGTGGCTCGATCCCCCAGAAGTAAGCCCAAAGCGTCGATAATAATCGACTTACCGGCTCCGGTCTCGCCGGTCAACACATTCAACCCGGCATGAAAGTTAAGGCGCAGTTCATCAATAATGGCAAAGTTGCGGATGTGGAGTTCCAGAAGGCCAGTCATGGAGAATCGGTTCTACCCCAAAAATGAGAATGATGGCGACAAGGATGTGCCTATTTTAGCACGAATGGTCGATTCGGCGAAGCAATTGGGGATTCCTTTCCTGTTGATGGAAATCGTCCGCTGGCCTCTCTACACCAGTTGGGTGTCGGTCGGGAAACAATGTGGAATCGCTGTGCTTTCTTATGAGTAGAGATTTGCAGCACTTTGTAGGCGTGTTATAATGGCTTCGCTGGACTGCATACTACTGCGACCCTTCCCTTTGACGGGCCGTTCGTCAAATTTCTATAAGGAGCACCTTCAATGCCTTCTCTTGGACCGACAGAACTGATTCTAATTTTGGTAATTGTTGTCATCTTTTTCGGCGTTGGCCGCCTGCCAGAAGTCTTTGGTGGCCTGGGCAAAGGGATTCGCGAATTCCGCCGGGCAGCAAAAGACGAGAGCGAACTCGATGAAGATGACGAACCCGTTGCTTCCCGCAAAAAGAGCAAGCCAGTAGAAGCAGAAGCCGAAGAGACTGAAGACGCGGCATAAGCGCATACGGCATACGCATTTGCGACATACAGTGTATGCGGGTTGAGGCATTGAAATTTGTGTAGCACCCCGTAGTGTATGTGCCCATTGTCCGAAAATTCAATGTGGCTTTGTTGAATATCGGTGCAGAGAGATAAAACAATTTACCCGGTTGACCGAATTTATGGTCAACCGGGTTTTGTCTTTCACCCGGCTCTTTTCATGGTCTTTCATGAATTTGTCCTGTTCCTTTCCTCCCCCCAAAACCGAAGGTTGACGCGTGCGATTCCTACGCTTTTTGGTCTTGATCGTAGCTCTGGTTGCTGTGTATGCCGCCCAATACCTTGTCGATCAGCAGACGCTGGAATTTCTGCGTACTTCGTGGGTCTCAGAAAATCTTCCTTTCCTTCGGGCGATGATCGATTGGTCGCCCAATAACAGGCAGACGCTCGGTCTCTATCTCGGTGGAATTGGTGCGCTGCTTTTCGGGCTGACAGCCTATGGGTGGCCTCGCTGGTCTCCTGCAAACCCAGCCAAACCCATCAACCACAACCCAGCGTCTCCCTCTTTCTCCTCTGCCTTTGGCCTTTTCCTCCTTCTAGCCCCTTTGTTCGGTGGTGCGCTTCTGGTTTTCTATTTGCAGCAGAATCCACAGGAACCAGCCTGGACCCATTTCCTTTGGATCGTTGGGATTGCGCTCTACGTGTTGGGGAGCTGGTTGCGAGACCGTGTACCCTCTTCTTCGATACCGGCCATGGTTCCAGAAAAAAGCTGGCCCGCCATGTTGCTGATGTTGGTGGTTGTGGGCTTCTTATTAGGTTGGCAACTGGATACTGTCCCTGTCCGGGTGGACGAGGCGCAGGCCACCCACGGGTTGCAAGCCTTGCAAGTTGCTGCGGGGTTGGAGAATCGCATTTTTGCCCCCAGTTGGTTCGACACCCCGCTCTTTGCCTACTATCCAGCGGCGTTGGGTATGGCTCTGGGCGGTGATGGGCTGTTGGGCAGCCGACTGTCGGGATTGATGGCTGGGCTGTTGATGATTGTGGGGGTCTGGTTGCTGGGGTGCGAAATTTATCGTCGCCCGCCGACCGCGGAAGATGGCCTGGACGATGGACGGATACCCGCCTTGTTGGCCGCTGCATTCACTGCGGTGGGCTACGCCTTCATCTATTTTGGCCGGTTGCCCTATTCCCTGGAAGCAATTGCCTGGGGTGTGTTGGGCCTGTGGGCACTCCACCGGGGAGTTCGCACAAGATCCTTGCCCGCCATGGCCTTGGCTGGGCTGCTGGGCGGATTGGTTTTTAGCCTGCACAGTAGCGGGATTATTTTCTGGGCAGTTGCCCTACTTTGGTGGCTCTGGTTTGCTCTGTCCCGGCGGGGGTGGATGGCGCGCCTGGGTTGGAACGGCTTTGCCCTGTGGGCTGGGGGCGTGTTCGTCTTTCTGGCCCCATTCATCGGGGGGTGGCTGCGGGTTCCACAGTCGTTGACAGCCCGCTTTCCAGATTTTGCGCTCCAGGCAACGGACATAGGTCTGTTTAGAAATGGCCGGGGAATACTCCTCGCTTTTTGGACACTGGCCGATGGCAGCAACCAGGCCCCGTGGCAAGGCCCACTCCTCGATAGCCTCGTCACGCCCCTTCTTCTGCTGGGTATCGGCTATATTCTCCTAAATCTGGATCGGCTGCAAAGCTGGCTGCTGCTTTCCTGGCTGGTGGCCGCGGTTGTGCTGGGCAATGTGCCCACGTTTGCGCCCTCTTGGCCTTGGATATTGTCCCTGCTACCGGTGGCAGGTCTGCTCTGCGCCGTAGCCATCGATCGGGCACGCTCTACATTGGTGCAGGCGGGCGCGCCGTGGCTTGGTCAGTTTAGCCTCTTTATCGTAGGCGGGTTGCTGGTGTTGGCTGTGTCGAATAATTGGGTAGCTTGGTACGAGACAGAGACCGTCCAGGGTGACCCAGCCAGCTACGCAGGGCGGGCTATCCGCAGTTTGCCCGCCGATCGTACGCCTGTTCTCCTTGATAACGGTGATGACAGTCGCGCCCGATGGAGTGATCCTGTTGTGCAATTTCTGGCTGGCGGACCCTATGCCAAAGAGGCCTTATCCATCAACTCTAACGATTGGCCTGCCAACCTCCCCGCCCAATCCTCGATTATTCTCCAACCCGACGATCAGCCACTGGCAGCGGAACTCCAAAGCCGCTACCCCGGCGGCGTCTTTCTTCTGCAACGCAACCGCCAGGGCGATCCTGTTCTGATCGTCTATCAACTGCCCTAACCTGAAAATAGAACACAGGTGATATGGATTAGGCGGACACCCGCGGATAAAACCCGCGTAACTCTGCGTTCATCAGCGTCCTATTTTCCTTGCTGGTTGTGCCCAATCGGGCATGGATAACTGACTCGGAAATAGAACATGGATGACACGGAGAGAATTGACTATTCCTTCGCTTCCTCCGTTATAGTAGAGAGGTGCTTGGACCTGTCCCCGTGCCTGTGCCAGCACCCTGGGATGGCGTGCTCTCCCAGCCGGAGCCTGTCCCCCGGCCAGAGGAACGCCGTGCGGCCAGTTGTTGGCGGATTTCCTCTTTGTGGCCCGCAGGCGCGCCCAGTTCCAGATAGGTCTCCCACGCTTTTTCAGCCTCGACCAATTGCTCCTGCTCCACCCGTGTAAAGATGGCCCGGCCCAAAAAGTAGTAGGCTGCAGCGTTGTCAGGATTCCCCCGGATCGCATCGCGCAACTCGCTGATCGCCGTGTCCAGATCACCCGGACGTTCCTGGCCGTAACCGATGGCAATGGCTGGCGCAGTGGCAGCCGATGCTGAAATCGTCATCACACGCCCCAGATGATAGTGGGCCTCGTGGCACAATTCGGGCAAGCCGATCTCCTCCCGTTTCAATGCCTCTTGCAGCGAACGCAGGCCGCTGCCAAAGTCGCCCCTGGCCGCTTGTACAATGCCCAAGTTCAGCCAAGCCTCCATATCTTCTCCATCCCGCCGGGCAAGCAGCCGGTTGGAAAGTTCCTCCACCCGTTGTAAAGGCTCCTCGAAAATCTGGCGGCGGATGGCATTCTCCACTTCCTCCTCCAAAATCACATTGCTAAAAAGAATCTCGGCAGGGCGGATACCCACAAAGAAGGGCTGCAACCATTTCAGCCGGTTGGCGATCGTTGCATACAACTCGGCGTAGGTGCAGGCTGCCCGCTTACCTTCGCTGCTTTCATTTTCCCCCTCGGTTTCCTGTCCATCCCCACTCCGTTCCAGCACAGATTGAATAAATGCCGTGGTCAGCACGCCCTGGGGTTTGGGCGCACTCTGGGGTTTGGGCGCACCTCCATCAAAAGGCGACGGGAAATCGGCTTCGGCGACCGCGACCCCTGGCGGCAGTTCGTCCTGGGAAAAGAGGGCTTGCAACGAGATGGGATACAAGGTAGATCGCCCGATGGTGAGTCCTTGTTCTGCGATTTGTTCCTCGACATAACCCCGCACCCGCTGGGATTCTATCCCCATCTGCCACTCTCGATTGTCGGGTTTGCTCGCCAGCCCAGCTTTGCTCAGGGCCACATCGCGGGTTCCCACCGACGGACGGATGTCGGCTGACACATAGCGGCTGTGGGAAGGCGCGCCCCAGGGCAATTGATCGCCCGCGGCCCAACCGGCGTCGATCAGGGTGAACAGATTGTTGGGGAATTGATCGGCCTCTTGGGCCAGCTCGTGTAAGAGTATGTCCGTGGGGATGGCTGCGCTGCGGGCGTCGAAGGGCAGGATGGTTGGCCGATGTGGATAGGCGAGAGAGCCATTGCCGGCAAAATAGAAGAAGGCCGGTTCGCTACGCGCAACCCCTACCAAGCGGCTGAACTCCTTGCGAATGGCTCCGGCGGTCGCATCTTGGTTGACCAATGTCACGATATGCTCTTCGTCTGCCCCCAGTTTCTCAACCAGAAGTCTGCGCACATTTTCCACATCGTCCAGCGCGCCCAGGGCTGGTGGGATAGACGAGTGGGAGTACTGACCCACACCCACCAACACCGCGTGCAGCCGATGATTGGTCAACCCTTCGGCGGCTGTCAAGGCGTTGGCCAATCGGGCATCGTTTGGGGTTGTAGTCTGGTAGTCGCGCAGGGTTTGCACCCCATCTGCATAGGTGTGGGTGCGTAGTTGGGCAATCGCCAGGGAGAGCGCCCATTCTGGATCGTTCAACCCAATCCGGGCAGCTTGCTCTTGGGCTGCCTGCAAAAGCCGCCGAGCCTGGGGAAAAGCCTGTTTCGCCAGATAACCCCGACCCAATGCGTGCAGCACCGGCGGGAAGTTCATCGACTGTTCCTGGGAAAAACGACGCTCGAATGTCTCCAGTTGGGTCAGTGTCAAGGCGTCAAAGTTGCGCCTCGGAGAGAATGTAAAAGCATCAGCATAGAGTTGCCAGTCCAGATTCTCGAAGAGCGCTCCCTGACCGTTGCCAACCAGGCGCGGTGTCTGTTGGCCTTCGCTCTTTGTCTCGACAGCCTGCACCACCTCGGCCATCACCTCATCCAACGATGCATTGGGTGTGCGCGAGAGAGATTGGACCAGTTCGTAGGAAAAAAGGCCATAGTATTTGCCGTTGAACCGAGTCTCCTGGGCTGTCTGGCTTGGCCTATCTTCCGCCAGTGCCAGCAGATAGGCCCCTTCTTCGGCCAAGGCAAACATCTCATCCCGGCCATGGGTATCCAACACCAGAAGCTTGTGCTGGGCAGGAATCGTCTTGACGGCAGCGTGCAATTCCTCAGCAGTGATACCGTTGATTCTAGCCCCAATATCGTAATCGTGGGGGAGAAGATAGGCGGGTGAATCCTGGCTGATGGCGTGGCCCGAATACCAGATCACCACCCGATCTTCATCGCCTGCATCAGTCGCCAATTGTGTCAACGCATCCACAATGGCCTGATAGGTGGCCTTGGCATCCTCCAGCCGAAAGATGTTGGACGGATCGAAGCCAAAATGGGTGACAAGCATCTCGTGGGCCAGGTCCAGATCGTTGGGAGGCCCGGCCAACGGGGGTATGTGGCTCGCCCCGTCATACTCACTGATACCGATGAGAAGCGCCCGCCCTACCGACTTTTGGTCGTCTTTGGAAAGGGCAGCCAACATCTGGTTCAGGCATGGCAAGCGCCAGTCGGCGGGATAGGCTCCCGCAAAATCTTCGATGGCGCGGGTCGTGGCTGTTGTGTCGCCAGCGAGGGCAGAGGCCACAACACGGCCAAAGGCTGCTTCGACGCGCAGATCTCCGCTCAGTTTTTCCTGGGCAGCCCCCAGCGAGGCCAGAGCCGAACGGGCATCACCCCGCGCCAATTGGGCCAGACCCAGGTAGAGATGGGCAGCGGGCAAAGGTTGACCCAGTTCTCCGGCCAGACGAAGGGATTCGTTCAACTGACGTTCTGCCGAGCGGAAACGCTCTTTGTCGTCCAGCAGCCGGCCCACATCCAGCAAGGCTAAACCCAATTGAAAATAGTCGTTGGTAGAAATATCTCCCGTCACCGCCAGGGGTAGCTCCCGATCAAAGGGGGTGGTTCCGATCACCGGATGCTGTTGATCCCCCGTATCCTGGCGCACCTGCTCACGCACATAATCGAACAGCCCCCCCACTGTCACCTGGCCTTGCCTGTTTTCAGCTTTGCCCCGCAACCCTTCGAGCAAATGCCAAGTGAAGACCCCGTGCCCCCCGCCCCACTGGACATCCTCGCGGGATGTTTCGCTGGCTTCGGCAGAGGTGAGAATCGCCATCCCCGGCTTGGATTGGCCCAACGCCTGCAAATAACGGCTGGCCGCTGCGCTCTCGTCGATCACTGCTCGGCGACCTGCGCTACCACCTGCCGCCCCACCCACCGCCCCGCTGTGGCAGGTATCCGCAATCAGCACCACCCGGTCGGCCAGCAGGATGTCGGTCAGGTCGCGCTGGATGTCGTCCATGGGCAGGGCTGTGCCGGGGATATCGTCCGGCTCGGTGTCGTGGGTGATCAGGTAGACATTCTGGGGGCGGTTGGGGTCGGGCGCGCCGTGGCAAGCCAGGTAGATGAGGACGATGTCGTCCCGGCCCGGCTGTTGCAAGAAGCTGCGCAGGGCACGGGTGATGTTGCGGGTGGTTGCTTCGCCGTCGATCAGCTTGACAATGTTCTCGTCGGAGAAGCCACCGCCCCGGGGTGTGCAGATGAGGTTATAGAGTTCTTCTGCGTCCCGGTGGGCATAGCGCAGGTTGAGGTCGGGGTTTTTGTATTGGGAAATGCCCACAACCACCGCGTAGCGCTTGCGCAGAACAGGCACAACAGGAGGCTGCGCGCCCAACAAGAGGGCGCGATCGCCTGGGTTGGTCGTTTCTTCAGATGGTGCAGAAGCGGTAGATGGTGCAGAAGCAGATGTTTCGGACATGTGGACTCTCCCCCAATCTCAACGCATTTCCATTTAGCAAGTCTATCTTACCACACGCACATAGACTTGGGCTGTCAACCAGCTCTGCTCGGGAGGCTGGGGCTTGGGCGCGCTCACCACTGGGTCCCTTTCGCTACCTGCTTGCAGCGCGGGCAGTGTCATAGCATTGTAGCTGCTGGTCGGTTCTGTGGTGGCAAAGAGCTTGAGAATGTCGTCGGCTTCGTCTGCGCCGGGGGGCAGCGCAGAGAGAAATGCAGGGAGTTGCATGGGCTGATCAGGCAGATCGTAGCGGGGCAGGAGCAGGGTTTCGCCCGGGCCTAGTTCGATCTGCTCACTGGCATCGCCGGGGGGCGGGATGACACGGGTGACGCTCCAATCCGGGGCCAAATTGAGTACGACCAGATTGAGAGTACGGCGTCGGGTCTCTTCGAGATAGGCCGACGAATCGTTGGGCGGGCCATCAACGGGCGGGAAAAGGTTGCGCACACGCAGATAGTATACCTGCTCGCCGCTTGTCACCGTGGGAACACCCCCCGGATCGGCAAAGGCTCTCTCTTGCGATTCCAGCAGCACCGCTTCCAGTGCGCCGGCCACCGGGGAGGCTGGGTCGGGATTGTCCAGCTCCAAAATGTTGTAATAGCGCGCCAGGTGCAGCAGTTGGTGGTGGGCTTCTTGGGGGTGTTGGCTGGAGACCGGGTAGAGATGGGGCAGAGGATTGCCTTCGATGTCGCGAATTTCGTAGCGACCATCTTCTGTGACGGCAACTCCAAAGCCCTCTCGCTCGCCCTCCGCTGCCAGACGGACAAATCGGCTTTCACTCTGCTCGATGGTGGTTGCCAACGCCTTCAAAGCACTTTCTTCTGCGTCGGCCGGGGTTGCGCCATCCCGGATCAGGTAGACGGGCCATTGCAGGGCCGAGCCGGGGTTGAAAAGCAGGGCTTTGCTGCCCGTTTCGAGCGGGCTGTCGTGTGGATCATCGTCCAGGCGACGCAACACCCGCGCCCAGGCATGGGCATCGTTGCTCTCGGTCACTTCGATAATCGCCAGTCGCGCTGCCGTCTGTTTGAAGTTGGCGATCCCCGCGGGATAGATGAAGAACTGTGCGCCGGGCAGCACACCAGCACCGCGGCCACTGTCCAGCCGCAGCCTATCGCCCTCCACCTCCAAGATATCGATTCCGGCGGGCAGAGCCACGGTGGCACCGCCAAAGATGGCCCGATCCCCCACCCCCTGCAATTGGGGCCGCTGGGATGGGTTCGCCACTTTCAGCCGGGCGGCCACCTGCTGATGCACCATAGCCCAACTACGCATGGGCTTTTGCAGGGCATCCCATAGCCAATAGGTGAGAAAACCGTGGCGCTTGCCATCGGGCATGGTATCTTCCGAAGCCAACTCCAGGGCGCGGCAGGCGGCCAGAAGTGTGTATCCTGTGGGATCAGGCAGCCAGCCCGCGGCCACCTGCACACTGCGGGTGCCGCGACTTTGGGCCTGCCAATTCGCCGCCAGTTCCGCGGGCGGCCCCACCAAACCGGCGTGGGCGCGGGGTAGCTGGTCTACTTCTGCGCTGCCACGCACAGCCATGCTACCGCCAATCCGCCCAGCCGTATCAACCCCACCCCGGCTGGCCCCACCCGCATGGCAACTATCCAGCACAACTGTGATCACGGCCCCTCGCTCGACCAGTGTTTGCAGAAGCGTCGCCAGTTCCAGGTCTCGCAAGTAGCGATCTTCGGGGGCAGCGGGGTTTTCGATCTGGCCGTAATCTGTTGGAACCAGTGATTCGTCCAGCCCCTCTTGCCCTTTCACCTGGGGGTAGAGGGTGAGCGCTCGCCCGCCGTGGCCCGAATAGTGGATGTAGACCTGGTCACCCGCTTGGGCCTCCTGGGCCAGACGTTGGAAAACGGCCACCAGATTGGCTTTGGTGGGCCACTGATCTTCCGGTTCGCTGGGGCGGCTGCCCACGCCGGATGCTGTGAGCTTGGTGATGCGCACATCCACGCCAGACAAACGGTTGCGCAAGAATTCTTCCATCAATTCCACATCGCCCACACAGCCGGACAAGTGGGGGTAGTGGGGCAGACCCGGGACCGTGCCTGGCATGTAGCAGTCGATGCCGATGAGAAGCGCGTGGAGGATAGTCACACCAGGTTTCTCCGTTTAAGCCGCCGACGGCAATTCGGCCCGGTTGCCGTAGACACGATCATAGTATTCCTGGAATTCGCCGGAGCGGATTGGCTCCCACCACCAGCGATTCTCCACATACCAGCGCACAGTCGCCCGGATGGCCTCTTCGTTTGAATAATCCGGCTCCCAGCCCAACGCAAGCATCTTGCGCACATCCAGGCTGTAGCGTCGGTCGTGGCCCTGGCGATCTTCTACATGCTGGATCAAGCTGCGGGGTTTGCCCAGTTCGTCCAGCAGAATCTCCACCAT
>JAHEML010000697.1 GCA_024643705.1 Caldilineaceae bacterium
TGACGACATCGTGGGTGCAGAGTTGACCCTGGTGATGCAAGAGGGCAAAGACCCAGTCCAGGCTGCTTTGGACGCCGAGGCCGAAGCCCTGAAGCGTGTTCCTAACACGACCGGCTGATCTCCCTGAGACCCGCAACCACCCGGCAGGTTCGCTCGAAGAAATTTTGGACGAACCTGTCGGGTGTTCCGCATTCTGATCCCCGGAAGGAAAACCGATGGCAACTCTTACTGTTGATCAGCGGCGTGCGCGTGACCGTGCCAGCACGTGGAAAGATATCAAGCGCAACCGTTGGGCCTATCTTTTTATCTCTCCTTTTTACCTGCTCTATGCCGTCTTTGGCATGTTTCCCCTCATTTATGGGCTTTGGCTCAGCCTGCACGTTTGGGATGGCATTTCGCCCATGCGTTGGGTGGCTGTCGAAAATTATACCCGGTTGCTGGTAGACGACATTTGGTGGCAGGCAATCGGCAACACCATTTGGCTCTTTATCGGCGCAACAACCCCCCAATTAGTCCTGGCTCTGATCCTTGCTTTTATCATCAATAGTACTTATATTCGGGGCAAAGAGTTCTTTCGGGCTGCTTATTTTATGCCAATTGTTGCTTCTGCCGTAGCCGTCTCACTCATTTTTACCTCTCTGTTTGGCGAACGCTATGGGATGATCAACTTCGGCCTGAGTTTCTTTGGCGTCGACCCGATCAACTGGTTGGGTAGCAGACAGTGGTTAAAGCCGTCCATAGCGCTGGTAACAGTGTGGCAATGGACAGGCTACACGATGATCATCTTTCTTGCTGGTCTGCAATCCATCAATCCGGAATTATACGAAGCGGCCAAAGTAGATGGTGCAACCACAAAAGATGTCTTTCGCCACATCACATTGCCCCTCATGCGGCCTGTCATCCTTTTTCAGGTGGTTCTCGCTATTATTGGTGCCATGCAGACTTTTGACATTCCGGTCATGCTAGCGGGCGGAACCCAATCGTCGGCCCCTGGTGGTACGGGACGGGCTGGGCTGGTTTCCATGGTTCTCATCTACTGGACGGCCTTTAAGTACACCCAATTCGGCTACGCAGCGGCCATGGCATTTATTCTGTTTGTGCTGATTGTGATCTTTAGCCTGGGCTATAACAGTTGGCAGGGCGGCAACCCGACAGATTAGATTAGGCGTTCAACTTTTTCAAAAAGTGAACTTCTGGAAAGAATAAGACCCTATGACAACAACGCAAATTGAAACCACCCAGCGCACCCCCGCCAAGCAGCGTAAAGCCAGCAACGAGCGGGATCGGCTAGCCAGCCCACTGGTCATGACGCTGCTCTATGGTTTTCTTGGATTTCTGGCCCTGCTGGCTGCATTTCCTTTCTATTATATGCTCGTCACATCTACCCATCGCACGGCAGAAATTCTGAGTATCCCGCCGCCCATGTGGTTTGGCTCCTCACTGATGATCAATTACCAGGATTTGATCGCTGCCCTGCCCTTTTGGAACGCGTTGATCAACAGCATCGCCATCTCGACAATTTTCACCGTGTTGGTTCTCTTCTTCTGCTCTTTGGGTGGCTACGGCTTTGCCAAATACGCCTTCCCGGGGCGCGAAGGACTGTTTGCCTTTTTGCTGGCAACGCTGATGGTTCCCGGCGTGATTGGCCTGATCCCCTCCTTCATCATTATGAAGTGGCTAAACTGGCTGGACACTTGGAATCCATTGATCATCCCCGGCATTGCCAACGCTTTTGGCATCTTCTGGATGCGCCAATATATCGACAGTGCAGTACCAGGCGATATGGTGGATGCAGCCCGCATCGACGGCGCGCACGAGTTCCGCATTTACTGGAATATCGTCGTTCCGGTCATCACTCCAGCACTGGCTGCCTTGGCGATCCTGACCTTTATGGGCAAATGGAATGACTTCCAGTGGCCGCTGCTGATTCTCAAAGACGAGGCCAAGTACACCCTGCCCGTGGCCCTGAGCACTCTGCGCAGTCTGCGCGGCTCGGAAATCGGTGTACAGATTCTGGGCGCAACCGGCGCGATTATGCCTATTCTGATCGTTTTCCTCGCCGCATCCCGGCAGTTCATCTCTGGGATTACGGTTGGCTCCATGAAGTAGCCCGAACAAACGCAAAAGCACACAGATGCAGAGGCGCGGAGAAGGCTCTATCTTCCCTGCGCCTCTGTTGCGTTATTCTACCGACTTAGTCCATCGTAAAATATATTTTTGTAGGTGCGGTTTTTAACCGCAAAGCTAGCAAAGATGCTCTCGATTCTCGCGAAAAGAGTGGGTGCTCGCTGCTTGCGCTGCTTGTAGCAGCGCCTACGAAATTCCATACGACCTATGTTGCAGTGTACTTATTCCCTCGATGGTATCTTGCCAACACAGGATACCATCGGTCTGATCAAAGGCAGGTTTAGCAGATTGAATCCCCGTCTATCTTCCCGATTCCTATCTTTTTGGATCGTGCTTCTTCTGTCCGCCTGTACACCAGAGAGAATCGTCCCCCTGGTTGTTCTTCAGCCTGTTGTTCTCCAGCCGGTTACTCCCCTGCCAGCTATGCGACATGTGCAACTGTCAGCCACCCAGCTTGCTGTCTCAACCACCTGCACCGAGACATTCATTTCTCACGAACTGGACCACACAACCAGCACCAGCGGGCAAGTGATCGCGCTCTACGAGAGCAACGGCTCCGGTGTGGCAATCAACGATCTGGATAACGATGGTGATCTGGACATTGTGTTGGGCAACCTGAATGGGGCCAACACAATTTTGTGGAACGAAGGCGATCTGCGTTTCCGCACCCAGCGTCTCGATTTTGGCGACTCCCGCGCTGTGTCGATTGTGGATGTGGACGGCGACGGATGGCAGGATATTGTATTCACCCGCCGCTTTGCCAAAC
>JAHEML010000698.1 GCA_024643705.1 Caldilineaceae bacterium
CGGCTGGCAACTTCGGGAAAAACCCCACCAAAGCGTCGGTGCATCTCAATCTGGCTGGCAACCCGGTTGCTAAGTACCTGGCGGCCATCCACCACAACCGCAGCCGCGGTCTCGTCACAGCTTGTTTCAATGGCAAGAATACGGGTCATGCGCGATCCTTTGTATCTGCCTGTGCAGCCCAAACCAGCACCGCCAGACCAATTATCCCCAGCCCCATCAAAGCCAGCAGCTTGTAGAGCCGATCATCCAACAAGAGGGTGAGCGTGCCAAAGAGCGCACAAAAACCCCAATAGACAAAAACAATCGTGCGTTCCTGCAAGCCCATATCCAGCAGACGAAAGTGGAGATGATCCCGCCCGCCTTGCCCTGGAGAAACCCCTCTTCGCCACCGGCTGTAGATGAGCCAGGCCACGTCCAGAGCAGGTAGACCGAGAACCAACATCACCGTTGCCAGCCGCGCCCCGCCCATAATCCCCAGGGCAGCCAGGGCAAAACCGAGAAAGAAACTGCCACTGCTGCCCATAAAGATACGGCCCAGAAAATTAGCAGGCAAAAAACCCAATGCCGCGCCCAATAGGGCCACAGGCAACACAGCAAGGCGGCGACACCGGTTGCCAGCCCACTCAGCCCATCCAAAAAATTGACCGTATTCATCATCCCAATAAACCAGAAGATCGTCACCGCACCGACGATCCACCAGGGGAGACCATCCTCACCCCAAATCAGCCCAGCCCCAAATGGGTTGTTCACATGTTTAATGAAGATCAGCCCGGCAATTGCAATCAGCCCGGCAACGATCTGGACGGCGTATTGGGGCAGGGCGGAAAGCCGCAACCGATCATCCAGCAGGCCAGCCCCAGCGCAAAAGATAGCGCCCACCAGCAGGGCAGCCAGGCGGCGGCCTTCGTTGGGATCGTTGCGCGGGGGCAGCCAACGGGCAGCCAGATCAGCGGGTAGAATCTCTGGCAGGAGTAGGATCAGCAAAATGGTGAGTGCGAACGCGCCAAAGAGCGCCAGCCCACCCGTGCGGGGAACAATGCCCTTGTGGCTGCGTCGTCCGCCGGGCCGATCCACCAGACCCAGGCGATGCCCCACCGCCGCGGAAAGAGGCGTGAGAGCAAAGGCAAGGAGAAAGGATGTGATCAGAACCAATAGTGTCAACATAGAGGAAGTGTGAACATAGAGGAGAGGTTGGGTAAAACCGGGAAAGTTTTTGAACACGGATGAAACGAATGACTCTCACTCAGTCTCCGTCGCCGTTCCGATGGGCCGGATGCTCTGGATGGCGTGCCAGATAGTCAATCACTTGCTCCCACTGAAAAGGCTTGTCCACATCCATTCCGGCTTCGGCAAAGGGCAAAATAACCGGGCTACCCGTAATCCCAAAGACCCGTTGTACCACCCCCAGCATGTCCTGAAGGGCCAAACGACGGAAGAGAAATCGAAGAATGGTATTGGGTCCCAGCAGAAGCAATTGGCGCACAACACTCTTGCGGTTCGAGATAAAACCACGCATCTTCTCTTGAATTGTCTCGGCTGTCGAGAGCTTGCCCAAATAGAGGTCACCACTGCAAAAGCGGCCCTCGCGCAGAGTCAAATAGCTGCGTTTGCTGTTGGGAAAGCCCCGCGTCATCACATCTTCGGGGACAATGCCCCAATACAGATCTTTGTCGAAGGGTTGACAATGGTCGATGAACCAGTTGACCACATCCGGGGTCAGCAGGGGAATATCCGCTGTTGTCCCGATGATCAGTCGATCGTCGCCGTTGATCTCCCGTAGCCGACGCACACCCGCATTCTGGCTGGCCCACAGGCTGGGCTGATTCGGCACATAGTGAACAGGCACGCCGAAATCCAACCCATGTTCGGGGCCAAGACCAATGATGACGATTTCACCCACTCGCCCGCTCTCGACAAAGGCGCGCACAACATGCCCAATCATGGGCATGCCCGCCACAGGAACCAGCGATTTGTGATCAACATTGGCTAGTTCCAGTAGAGGATCCACTTTGTCCGGATCGTAGCCAGCGGCAATAAATATGTCGAATTTCTCTTGCATGGCAAACTCCTGCTGCCCAATGTTGTGGGCTATCGGTGTTGTGGTGGGGCCATGGGGTGCGCGGTCGATAGCCAAACGCAGCCGCCCCTCTTCGGCCTGCAAGCGAGCTGCTTCGACCTGCAAAAACGAAAGCCGATCGGCGTTCGCCCCGCTGCTGGCTCCCTGTTGGGCCGCTTGCAGACGGCGGCGTATGCCGACCAGCTCTCGAATTGTCTCATTTTTACGGGCGATCAACTCGGCCCGATCAGTCATCGTCTCCGCCCCAGTCCATTTCGTCCAGACTGCGGGGGGCACGGGGCTTGTATAAAATGTAGGCAAGGCCCACGCCCATGAAAAAGAGCAGAATCAGTGGGGCCATAACAATCGCCATGTTGACGGGATCGACCGTGGGGGTGATCATAGCGGCAATCACAGAGATGACCACAATCGCCTGCCGCCAGTAGCCGAGCAATTGAGGGCCACTGATCAGGCCTATCCGGGACAAAAATGCGATCACCAGAGGTGTTTCGAAGAAAACGCCGATCCAAAAGATGATACGGGTGACAAAACCAATATATTTGTCGATGGTCCACTCTTGGTTGATGACCGTCCCCAAGAAATTTTGCAAGAAGCCCACGGCGACTGGCAACATAACAAAATAGGCAAAGGCTGCACCTGTGAAGAAGAGCAACATGATGCCGGGCATGAGGATGAGCAGTGAACGTTTTTCGTGTGGGTAGAGGCCGGGCGCAATAAAGGCAACGATCTGGTAGACCATCACCGGCATAGCAAATACAGCACCGGCAGCAAAACCAACCCGAAAGAAGATACCAATTGTGTCGGTTGGCCCCAGGG
>JAHEML010000699.1 GCA_024643705.1 Caldilineaceae bacterium
TGCTTGGCCTCTTCCCCGAAGAAGCGCCCACCGGGACGATTCTATGGGCGGCCATCGGTGCTGTCTGGGGGGATATGTGGTCAAGCTCCACCTCTTCGTTAGGATGGCGCGGGCGGTTGGCTGGTGGGCTGCTGGGACTGACAGGACTCGTGGGGCCAGGCAGTTGGCTGATGGCCGGACTATTGGCGCTCTGGGGTTGGCAGTCGGTTGGCTGGCCCCGCAAAAGCTGAAGATTGAAAATTCCCCGGCTTTGCCCTATACTACCCCGCAGAACCTATACGAATCATCTGGGCACGAATCATCTGGGATAAAGCACATGAAGCACGTCACAATTCTACGCCACGGTCAGGCCAGTCAAGACCCCCGTTTTGAAGATTTTGACCGCCCTCTCACGGGCAAAGGGCGCAAACATGTGCCACGCATGGCCGCCTTTGTAGCCCGTACCAAAACCAAGCCGGATTGGATTGTCAGCTCTCCCGCCTGTCGCGCCAAAGAGACTGCCGAAGCCCTCGCCTCCCGCCTGAAATTCTCCCGCCCGATTGTCTGGGATGAACGGGCCTATCTGGCACCGCCCACCACCCTGCTGGAGATTTTACGCGAGACGCCGGACGTGGCCGAGCACCTGGTGATTGTGGGCCACAACCCCGGCATGTCCGATCTGCTCGCTGGTCTTTGCACCGGGGGCGATTTCCGACTCAATCTCCAAATGTCCACAGGTGCTTTGGCAACTCTGGCCGCGCAGATCGTCCATTGGCGGCAGCTACGCTGGGGCTGCGCCGAACTCCTGGGCTATGCCGCGCCCCGCTACCTCAAAGGGTTGGCCTAGTGGTCGAACGGTCGGCGCGTATCGCAGCGATCTTCGATATGGACGACACCCTCCTCAACGGCTCGTCGGGACGGATGCTTTTTTCGTGGCTACGCGAAAAACAGATGCTCAACAGCTACTTTCGCCGCCGGGACATGCCCCAGGTTGTCGTGGCTGCCCTGCTCTACAAGCTGCATCTAC
Organism: Caldilineaceae bacterium; assembly: GCA_024643705.1. Taxonomy (GTDB): domain Bacteria; phylum Chloroflexota; class Anaerolineae; order Caldilineales; family Caldilineaceae; genus JACQGT01. The sequence goes on from JAHEML010000699.1 coordinate 1,007, forward strand.
TCGACCCCACCTGGCTGATCCTGCGCATGGGGCGCTCGGCAGCCGGGGCCAGCGCAGACGATCTCTGGTCGATCTCGCGCCGCTGGTTCGACGAAATGCTCGTGCCAGCCATCAACCCCGACGGTGTCGAGTGCCTGACGTGGCATGTGCAGCAGGGCCATCTCCCCGTTATTTGCAGCGGCAGTAGCCAGTTTGCTGTCGAATTGATGGCCGAGCATCTGGGCATCGGTGAAACTGTCTGCACCGAATGGCTGATCGAAAGTGGAAGGCTGACCGGCGAGCTGCGTCAGCCTCTGGTTTATGGTCAGGGCAAAGTCTTTTGGATGGAACGCTGGGCCGCCCAAAAGGATGTGGATTTGGCGGCCAGCTACTTCTACACCGATCACATCTCCGACCAACCCCTGCTGGAGCGGGTTGCCCACCCTGTGGCGGTGAATCCGGACAAGAAACTGGCACGTCTGGCCCAGAGCCGGGGGTGGGATATATTGGCATGGAATTAATACTTACTTGAAATTCTTGTTTATTGTGCAGAACGATAACGAAAAAAGGGCTGGATTTCTTGCGGGAAATCCAGCCCTTTTTTGATTCAATCGACCCACTCACCTATTGTTCTTTGCCCCGCTACTCCAGTGGACTCAACCAACGCTTGCCGTCCGAGCCATCTGCGGCCCATCCTTCTATAGTGCCGTCGTCCGAGCGTATCTGAAACCAGAAGTAGCCATCCGCAGATTGAGGACCGGCAAGAACGCTAAATTCTGAGCCGTTGTTCACCTGTTTGACGACCGTGGCATTTGTACCTGGAACGGTGCGAATAGTCAGCAACTGGTTTGCTTCCATGGTCACACGTACCCGGTCGCCCACCTGTGCCGAACGATTAACCGGCTGGGGATCACCGATGCGTGGGCTAAGCCACTCGTCCGTGCCATCACCCTGTGCACCCCAGCCCACATTGCCTTGTCCGTCGTCCACCTTCCACCAGATGTATCCATCGGCGCTGGTTGGCCCTTCCAAAACAGTAAGCCGCTGCCCAAAACCCAGTTGTTTAACCAAGACACCCGCCGTGCTGGGCGCTTGGCGAATGTTCAAGCCACCGGAAATAGTGACCCGGGCCGGCTGGCCTACCGTCAAGGTTCCGCCCACCACAGGCACAGGCGTAGGTGTCGCTGGGACAGCTTCCGGCGTCGAGGTAGCTGTCGGCTCTACGATCAACACGGGTGTGTTGGTGGGCAGGGCCAGAGCACGCTCGGCTTCTGCATTGGCTGTGGCCGCGGCGGGTGGCAGGGTAGGTACAGGCGTAGGCCGCGGCTGAAAACTACCACAGGCTACAATCGGCCCGATCCAAAGCAGAGAAAGAACAAAAAGTGGGAGAAGACCGTTGCGGCCCCGCAAGGGATTGGCAGCGGCAGATTGGCGCTTGTTCATAGACTGTCTATTGCTCGTTGAATAGAAGTTCCGCATGGTGTTGCGTCCCTCCGGATGACTTACAACCGCCCAGCCTTCAGGCTATGGGCAGATGTTTCGAATGCCGCAATGTTACAGGCACACTGCCTTGATCCAGCGGATATTGGAAAGTTGGGACAACTCTTCGATGACAGCGACCGGCACTAGTTCATCGGTACCCAGCACCATAATTGCTTCACCCCGGGGCGCTCGGCGGCCCACATGCATAAAGCTGATATTGATGTCCGATTGGCCCAGCAGTGTACCCACACGCCCAATCATGCCCGGTCTGTCGTTGTGAGAGGCCAACAGTAAGTAGCCAGTGGCGGGAAAATCCACCCACTGATCGTCAATGGCGACAATCAACGGCTCTTCGCGTACAAATGCCCCCCGCACGGTGCGCGTCTCGGTTCCGCTGGTCATGCGCACCGTGAGCATAGACTCAT
>JAHEML010000053.1:0-6995 GCA_024643705.1 Caldilineaceae bacterium
ATTCGCTATGCCAATGCACCAATGGTGTGGGGAATGGGCTACCGGGGCCAGGGGATCGTTCTCGCCAGCCAGGATACTGGGGTGGATTGGACACACCCTGCCCTGCGGGATAGCTATCGGGGTTGGGATTCTGTCAATCAGACTGTCACTCATCCTTACAATTGGTTCGATTATTGGGGTACAGCCAACCGCACAAACTGCGATCCCGATCCCCAGGTTCCCTGCGACGACTACGGCCACGGAACCCATACCGTCGGCACGCTTGTGGGTCGCGACCCAGCAACCGATTTGATTGTGGGTATGGCCCCCGATGCCAAGTGGATGGGCTGTCGCAATATGAATGTGGGCAACGGGACCCCTGGCAGTTACATGGGTTGCTTTGAATTTTTTTTGGCTCCTTTCCCCCAAGGCGGCGATCCCCAGCAGGATGGCGACCCATCTAAAGCCCCCAACATCATCAACAATTCCTGGTATTGCCCCCCTTCCGAGGGGTGCGATTATGACTCGCTGCGGCAGGTGGTGCAGACCGTGCGGGCTGCGGGGCAGCTTATTGTCGTCTCGGCGGGCAACGATGGGCCGGGGTGCAGCACGGTACAATATCCCATCACGGCCTACCCAGAGGTGTTCAGTGTGGGCGCGCACAACGGGGCCGGTGACATCGCCGGCTTTAGCAGCCGGGGGCCGGTGACTGTCGATGGCAGTGGTCGGCAGAAACCCCAGATCACCGCCGCGGGAAGCTCGGTCTACTCCACGCTGCCTGGCGGGGGCTATGGCAACAACAGCGGTACAAGCATGGCCTCGCCCCATGTGGCGGGTGCGGCAGCACTGCTTTGGTCGGCTGTGCCAGAACTGATCGGTCAGTTGGACGAGACCGAGCAGATTCTGATTAAGAGCGCCACGCCTGTTTTGTACACTGGGTGCGGTGAAGGTGACGTGCCAGTCTCTCCGAACTACACCTATGGTTATGGGCGGCTCAACGCGTCGGCTGCGGTGACAATGGCTCTGCATCCGGGGGTGATTACAGCGACGGTGAACGGCCTGACCGGAACACTGGAGGGTATTACTGTTACACTGAAGGACACGCTGACTGGGGCCGAGCAGGTGGCTACAAGTGATAGTATGGGACAGGTCGTCTTCTCGCATGTCTATGGAGGTGAATATACGGTTTTTGCCACGAATGGCGGTGGAACACACGAATTGACCGTCGATCTCCAGGCAGCTGAACAGAAGTATGTTGTACTCACATTGAAGCGAACCTACTACTTTCCACGTGTCCTGTCTGCGGTCGAGCTAGCAGCACCGTAAGGCGTGGGCTTTCTGGGCAAGGGAGCAATAAGGCAACGAATGGCCCTCGGCCAACTGCTGTGAAGATCAACAAGCGATCTTGACTTTTAACGCAAAGAGGCAAAGCCGCAGAGGCACCAGGATGATTGGGTCTCCATTGCGACTTTGCCTCTTTGAATTGTATCTCTCTACAACTTTGTCCGTTGCCCTGTTCTGCCGGTGTTAGGCCGCGCGACGGAATGGGCGTAGGAGCAGTACGGGCACATTCGCGTGACGGATGAGATACTCGGCCACATTGCCAAAGAGCATTTTGCTCAGGCCAGTGCGCCCGTGGGTGGTCATAGCAACCAAATCCACATGGGTAAGCGTCGCAAAATTGACGATCTCTTCCGCAGGATCGCCGAATGTCACTTCCAGCTTTGTTTCGTAACCCATTGTTTCCAGCCCGTGCAGGGTATCCTGAAGCTCAGCGATTACTTCGGCTCGCTGGCTTTCCTGAACCTGGGTGGCAAAGATTGGGTGCCTGGCTCGCAGAGCATCTTGGTGGCTGGCGTACCCTTCGGTCTTTGTATCAATGGTCGATGCCACCATAGGAGCTGGAATCAGCCCTTGGCTATCCTTGCAAATTCGCAGCAAGATCAGCCGGTTTTGTTCGGGAGGCAGGAATTTTTGGACTGCCGATAGGATTCGGACGCTGTAATCTGAACCGTCCAGCGGAATGACAACCGTGTTCTTGATCATCGCTTTTCTTCCCTTTCTGCACCCTACACAGGAAAATCCCATCAGGTGCATCTTTCCTTCGTCTTTGAAGGAATATCGCTGGGGTTCCGCGCATCGTCGTTGAGGCGCCAATGTTCAGCGACGTCTATAGTTTAACCTTGATCAACGGCTTTTGTCTCTAGCCACGAGGACGGTTTTTGTCGTTGTTTTGGGCTGATCTGGTATTCTGGTCGCCACCTACTCCGGCGTGACATAGGCGGCGGTAATCCCTCCATCAACCGTGAAGGTGCTGCCCGTAACAAAGGACGATTCGTCCGATGCCAGAAAAAGAGCCGCCTGGGCAATCTCCACTGCTTCGCCAAAGCGCCCGACAGGAATATGCACAAGACGACGCTGGCGTTTCTCGTCTGTGTTCAACACTTTCATCAGTAGCTCTGTGCGCAGTGGCCCAGGGCAGATGGCATTGGCGCGGATATTCTCCCGTGCGTGAATAATCGCCAGCTCTCTGGTCATGGAAAGTACACCGCCTTTGCTGGCTGTATAGGCAAGTTGGGGTGTGGCTGCGCCCAACAATGCGACAAATGAGGCCACATTGATGATGGAGCCACCACCGCTGCGCCTCAGGGCCGGGATGCCATGTTTGCATCCCAAAAAGACCCCTTTCAGGTTGATATTCATGGTCAAATCCCAGATGGCTTCTTCGGTGTTTACAGCGTCGTCGTCGGCTGCATGCATGATGCCCGCGTTGTTAAAGAGCACGTGCAACCCACCAAATTCTTCTTCGGCAACGGCGACCATCGCCTGACAATCGGCATCTTTCGACACATCTGCCCGCACAAAAGTGGCGCGGCCACCCTGGGCTTGAACGCGAGCAACAGTCTCCTCTCCGCCCGCTACGTTCACATCCACCACCACCACCGCTGCCCCTTCTTGGGCAAAAAGTAGAGCAGATTCCCGGCCAATCCCGCTGCCCGCGCCGGTGATCAGGGCAACTTTGTCTTGTAAACGCATTTCTACAGTCCCTTCGTTTGTGGGTTCTTCGTCGTTGGATTGTATGTGCTAAGCAGAAGGGCCTGCCTGATGGCAGACCCTTCGATCGAGGCGATTTTACAATTGGTTGTGTAGCTCTGTTGTTGTGCCCCGGTTTAGTAATGTACGTAGACCTCGGTTCCATAATCGGCCCAGGAATAGAGCAACTCTGCTTCGTCGGGGCGCATGTTGACACAGCCGTGGCTCATGGGTGTACCCCAGTTGCTGTGCCAGTAAGCCCCGTGGATGGCATAGCCGCTGTAAAAATACATCACCCAGGGCACGCCGGGCAGATCGTAGCCGGGGCCTGTCATGCGTTGGCTGGAATATTTGGTGTTGATGGCATAACGCCCAGTGACGGTGGGGGTGCGATAGGTTCCCGTGCTCACGGCTGTGTACAAAATGGGCACATTGCCCTGCCAGGCCGTAAGTGTTTGGTCGGAAAGGTTGACCTCGATCCAACGTACACCATCGGTGGGGGCAGTGCGGATCAACGATTCGGGTGTGGGGGAGGCAATCAACCGCAATTTTTGCCCGGCCCAGACAAAGCCAGCATTGGGCAACCCATTGGCAAGCATCAATTCGTGAATGCTGATGTTGTTGTCCTGGGCAATCTGCTCTAAAGTTTCATCGGCTTGCACAATGTGGATTGTGCTGGCGACCGCTGGTTCGTCCTGCTTTTCTGGTCGAATGGCCTCTACCCGCGCGCTCAGCCGTAGCTTTTGTCCTGTCCACAGTAGGTTGGCATTGGTCAGCCCATTCAAACGCATGGCATCATCCACTGTCATCCCGTTGTCTTTTGAAATTTGGGCCAGGGTATCGCCCCGTTGTACGGTATGATAGCCAGAGCCAGATGGCAGTAGATTGGGGTCGGCGGCAGCGCGCTCGGTGGCCGCAGCCGAGCCAGGGATCACCAGACGCTGCCCCACGAAGATGATGTTGGGATTGGCGATGCCATTGTCCTGGATCAGTTCAGTCAGCGAGACGCTGTAGGCCCTGGCAATGGCCGCCAGCGAATCGCCTTGATCCACCACGTAAACACCCTCTTCAGCGTGGGTGGTCGACCCGATCGAGAGAAATGAGACCACAAGGGCCAGTGTCAGGAAGAGTCGCACCGCGATATTGGTTCTAGTGGTTGTCGAGCCAGGGAACGACGCTTCGGTGGAATGGGGTAGAGCAAGGGAGGAACTGCTGGTTGCTGCTACGCCGAAAGACGGACTAGGACGCATGAAACACCTCTTTGATAATGCTCTTGAATAACTCGCTTGATCACTCAATGTATAAATTGATGCCGCGACCCCGGATCGATCATGGCTTTGGTTCCCCAGCCTGGTCGGGATTCGCGTAGTGATACCGCTGAGTATACCACATTTGTCACATTTGTAAACCACTTTTTGAGAAGCCCTGCCTGTATATGGAGTGTTGCCCGCTGTGGAGTTGTGTTATGCCCGGCGATCGAGCAGGTTGTTCTCGATGGCAAGGGCCACGGCTTCGGTGCGGCTGGTGGATTGCAGCTTGGACAGTATGTTGCTCACATGGAATTTGATGGTTGACTTGCTGACAACGAGCTCGTCGGCAATTTCTACATTGTTTTGGCCCTTGCTCATCAGCTCCAGCACCTCTCGTTCTCGCGGGGTGAGATCGTGGCCGAGTTTGGGGGGCTGGGTGGTGGAATGGATCAGGGCTTGGGCTGCTTCGGGGGCCAGGGTGGAACGGCCGGAATAAGCTTTGCGGATGGCGTCGGAGAGTTCCCGGGCGGAGACATTTTTGAGCAGGTAGCTGATGGCCCCTGCTTTGAGCGCTTTGGTGACCAGCTCTTCTTCCGGGAAACTGGTCAACACCACCACTTGGACATGGGGGTTGCGCTCGCGGATGGCTTTGGTGGTCGCCGCGCCGTCCATCTCCGGCATCATCAAATCCATCAAGACAACATCAGGGTTCGCCTTGCCCAATAGGGCGAGTGCTTCGAATCCGCTGCCAGCTTCGCCGACCAGTGTCAGATCGTCGAATGCCAACAGGAATGCCCTTAGCCCGCTGCGGACCACCGCGTGATCATCCACGAGCATCACTCGAATCGGAGCGCTATCAACCATCGTACCCCCTATTATTGTTGCCTGAAAGGGCAAAAGTTTTCATATTTTGTATTTTCCCGTGTCTTCATTCTACCCACCTTCCTTGGCCCGTCCAAACCGCTCTTGTGTGGTGGGGGATGATGATTCATTTTGGTGGGTCAGCCAAGACCTAAAACGAACCATCAGCCCGCGTCCAGGAGACTGAAATGGAGGTGTGCTGGCCTTTGGCACTGGCGATGGTCAAGTCTGCGCCGATAGATTGTGCTCGTTCGCGCATGATGTTCAACCCTAAATGGGTGGCTGGAACGGCTGATGGATCAAAACCGCGTCCGTCATCCTCGATTGTCAACCCAATGTGATTGGCTGTTTGTTCCAGGCGTACTGTGGCCTGGCTGGCCCTGGAATGTTTGGCGATGTTGTTCAGGGCTTCTTGGGCGATACGGTAGAAGGCGATCTGCACATCAGACGGCAGAGCGTATTGGCCCGAAATCTCGACTGTGACGGGTATCCGTACCCGCCCGGTAATTGCGTCTGCCAGTTGATGGAGCAGATCGCTCAATTTGGCCTGGGTGAGCGCGGTGGGACGTAGTTCGAGCAATAGGGTGCGCATTTCGGCCAGCGCGCCCCGTGTCATCTCTTGCAAATCTGCGGTTTGGCGTCGCCCTTCTTCTGGATATTTCTCCCAGAGTGTTGGCAACACCTCGGCGATAATGCTGGTGGAAAAGAGGGTTTGGGTCACCGCGTCGTGGAGGTCGCGGGCCAGTCGGTTGCGCTCGGCGGCCACTGCGCTGCGTCCCACCTGCTCGCGCAGGCGTCCGTTCTCGATTGCCAGTGCCGCCTGATCGGCAAAGGCAATGGCTAGCTCCTTTTCTTCCTGGGTAAACGAGCGGGCGGCCGTGTAATAGAGACAGATGTTTCCATAAATTGCGCTCTGTACGTTCAACGGCACTTTCAAGACGGATCGATACCCCTCGGGGTTGCCCAGGTAGCGTGCCGCCTGAACGTGTGGCACATCTCCTTCTCTATCCTGGCGATAGATGGCGATGGCATCTGTTTCCAGCAATTGGCTGGCCTGTTCCACGATCAGGTCTAAAATTTCTTCCAAGGGGCGGGCCGTGTTAAGAATCGTCAGAACATCGCGCAGACCTTCGGCCACCCGTCTGCGCCGCTCGATCTCCTGGGTACGGGCAGCCACTCGGATTTCCAGTTCCTGGGCATGTTGGCGCAAAGCTTCGGCGGCCTCGACACGCGCAGTGATGTCGGTGATGAAGCTCATTGTCAGCCGCTGGCCCTCTAATTCTACGTAGCTCAGCCCTATTTCCACAGGGAACTCGGTGCCATCTTTGCGCCGGGCTGCCAAATCCATTCCGCTGCCCATGGGCCGTGCGGTGGGTGTGGCAAAATAGCTGCTGCGTAGCCGATGATGGTTTTGGGTGAGCCGTTGGGGAAGCAGGTCTTCCAATGGTTGGTTGATCAGTTCGCCCCGCGGGTAGCCAAAGAGTTCTTCGGTTTTGGCATTGACAAGCACAATTCTGCCGCCGACATCGACAACAACGACGGCAAGGGGGGCTGATTCGAGAAATGTCAGTACCGTGCTATTTTGATCAGGGCTCAATCCAAACTCCTATTTCTAAAGCGAAGCGTTATTCGATGAGCCTATTGTACAGGCGAGGTAAAGACCCAGCCAATTTCTTGTGTTTGGGTTGTCTGTTTGGAGCGTCGATAGATGAATCAGCCATCTGACCCGCGGCAAAACTGGTCAAATTGGGGGTTTGCCGCTTGGCTATCCATACTATAATGGTTTTGGCAGGGGGGAATTAGCTCCCTGCGGCACAGGTTATATCTGTGCAAATCTATCTTTTCTGTGCCATCCGTGTTCTTCTTTTTACG